>NZ_JBHZEJ010000038.1:0-74160 GCF_042756365.1 Streptomyces sp. NPDC059092 | reverse complement strand
GTCCACGCACCGCGTGGACCGGCCCCTCTCCGCTGTCCGCTTGCTCGGCCGCCTACTTCTCGCTCGGCCGCCTACTTGCAGACCGTGCCCGCCGCGGGCACCTTCCCGTTCAGCAGATAGCCGTTCACGGCGCTCTGCACACAGCGGTCGCCGCTGTCGTACGAGCCGTGCCCCTGCCCGTGGTACGTCAGCTCGACCCCGACGCCCTTGCCCAGCGCCGTCGCCATCGCCTTGGCGCCGGCGTACGGCGTCGCCGGGTCACCGGTGTTGCCGACGACCAGGATGGGGGCCGAGCCGGGCGCGCTCACGTCCGGCGTACGCCACTGCCCCTTCACCGGCCACTTGGAGCAGCTCATCAGCCCCCAGCCCAGGTAGTCCCCGAAGACCGGCGACGCCTTGCGGAACGCCGGAAGCTTCGCCTTGGTCTGCGCCAGCGTGTAGCGCTCCTTGGAGTCCGCGCAGTTGACGGCCACATTGGCCGCCTGGAGGTTGCTGTACTGGCCGTTCTGGTCGCGTCCGTTCATCGAGTCGGAGAGCGCGAGCAGCAGCGCGCCACTGCCGCCGTCCGCCTCGTCCAGGCCCTGCTCCAGATACGGCCAGAAGTCCTTCGAGTAGAGCGCCTGCGCGATGCCGTTGGTGGCCTGGGTCTCGGTCAGCTTCCGGGGACCGATGCCCGCGATGGGCTTCTTCCCGATCCGGTCGAGCAGGCCGGTGATGAACGACTGGATCTCCTGCGGCGTGGAGCCGGGCAGCCGGCAGGCGGAGCCGCGCGCCAGACAGTCCTTCTCGAAGTTGTCGAGGGCGAGCTGGAACCCCTTCGCCTGGCCGAGCGAACCCTGCTCGGAGTTCTGCGTCGGGTCGACGACGCCGTCGAAGACCGCCCGGCCGACGGACTTCGGATACAGGTGGGCGTAGACGCCGCCCAGTTCGGTGCCGTACGAGATCCCGAAGTAGTACAGCTTCTTGTCCCCGAGGACCTGCCGCATCAGCTCCAGGTCGCGCGCGGCGCTGGTCGTACCGACGTACGGGAGGATCCTGCCGGAGTTCTTCTCGCAGGCCGCCGCGAAGTCCGCGAGCCCCTTGGTGAAGGTCTTCTCCTGGGCGGCCGTGGTGGGTGTGGAGTCCTGGGCGAAGTACGCGTCGAGCTGCTTGGCGTTCTCGCACCGGACGCCGTCGCTGAGGCCGACCCCGCGCGGGTCGAAGCTCACCAGGTCGTAGCGGGAGCGCAGCTTCTCGTAGTCCTTGGCGAAGGCAGGCAGCCCGGTGATCCCGGAGCCGCCGGGGCCGCCGAAGTTGAAGATGAGCGACCCGATCCGGTGCTTGGTGTCCCGCGCCTTCGCCCGGATGAGGGCGAGGTCGATCGTGGGGCCGTTCGGCTTCGCGTAGTCGAGCGGCGCCTTCATGGTGGCGCACTGCCACGTGGTGCCGCCGGGCAGCGGCGAGGGCGCCGTACCGCCGCCCTCGGAGGCCGCCGGGGCCCGGCACGCCTTCCACGTCAGATGCTGGGAGGCCAGGTCGCCGCCCGGGCTGCTCGTGGCCCGGGCGTTCCCGCCGGCCGGGGTCCCGAGGGCGGCGTCCGAGGCGTCCCCCCGGTCGGAGCCCGCGCTGTCGGAGCATCCGGAGGCGGCCAGCAGGGCGACGGCGGTGACGGCGGCCAGGGCCGCGGACTGCCGGACGGAGGAAATTGGCATGGCCCCATCGTGCGCCGGGTCGGCCCGCGGCGCGCGGGGCCGCGGGCCATGCGAGTGGCGGAGGGCTCCGTCACACCACCCCCCCGCACCGGCCCGCCGCCCTCCTACAAGGCGCCCTTGCGCGTGAGGTGGCTGAAGCTCAGCCACCCCGGCAGCACCGGCAGCCAGAGCGTCAGCAGCCGGAACAGCAGCACCGCGGGCGCCGCCACCTCCTTGGGCAGACCGACCGCGATCAGCCCCAGCGTCAGCGCGCCCTCGACCGCGCCGACCCCGCCCGGGGTGGGCGCCGCCGAGCCCAGCGCGTTGCCCGCCAGGAAGACCACCGCGATGCTCGCGTAGCTGAGCTGCTGGTTGCCGTTGTCGAACGCCCGGATCGAGGCGTCCAGGCACATCACGAACACACCCGTCAGCAGCAGCATCCCGCCGATGCCGGTGAGCAGCTTCATCGGCCGCTGGAGCACGTCCAGCATGCGCGGCACCACCCCGGCGAACAGCGAGCGCAGCCGCGTCGCCACGAACTTCCGCAGGAACGGGATCGCGGTCACGACCAGGACCAGCACGGCGACCGTCAGCAGCCCCGCGATCACCGTCCTGGAGGGGGTGAGCGACGCCGTCTTCTCCGTACCGGTGAGATAGCCGAAGGAGAGCAGCAGCAGGATGTGCGCCCCGAGCCCGAAGAGCTGGGACGCGCCGACGCTCGCCACCGCGAGCCCCGGCCGCACCCCAGCGCGCTGCAGGAAGCGGGTGTTCAGCGCCACCCCGCCGACCGCCGCCGGGGCGACGACCTTCACGAAGGACCCGGCGACCTGCGCGAGGACCGTCCGCGGGAACGGCACCCGCTCCGGTACGAAACCGAGCAGGCTCATCGCCGCCGCCACATAGCTGAGCGCGGAGAACGCCAGCGCCGCGAGCACCCACCCCCAGTGCGCCTCGCTCACGACGGTGGAGAAGTCCACCTGGGTGAGCTGCGTGAGCAGGAAGTACCCGGCGACGGCCCCCGCGATGAAGCTCAGCAGCGTCCGCGGCTTGATCCGCTCAAGACGGACCGGTTCGACCGGCGCCTGCGGTCTGATCAGCAGCACCTGCTGCCGCATCTGGGAGAGCAGATCCTCCTCGCGGGCCTCGTCCAGCGCCTCGTCTATGGCCCGCTTCTCGGCCTGCTTCTCGGCGCGCAGGGACTTCCGTACGGCCTTGCGGTCGGCTCCGCCTTCGACGGCGGCCGCCTCCGCCGCCTTGGCGCGCTTGTTCGTCTCGGAGGCAGCGAGCACGGCCTCACGCTCGCGCTGCGACCGCTCACGGGCGAGCCTGCGCAGCGTCGCCCGGGACGAACGGCTCAGCGCGATCGGCTGGAGCAGCGGCAGACAGTCGGCGATCGCGTCAGGACCGAGCACCTCGACCGCCGCGGCGACGGAGCGCTCGGCGCCCACGCGCAGCCCCATGGTGGTGAGCATCTGGGCGGTGTCCATCCGCAGCACCAGGTCGCCCGCCGCGATCTCGCCGCCGCGCAGCTCCGTCAGGATCACCTGGCCGGAACGGTCCACCAGCAGGGCGTCCCCGGTGAGCCTGCGGTGCGCGATGCGCCGTGACTGGAGCGCCTCGACCTGCCGCCACGCCTCCCGTACCAGCTCGTCGGTGATCTCCTCGTCCGGCAGCGAGTCCAGCGACCGGCCGCCCAGGTGCTCGTACACGAGCATGACGGCGTCGGGACCCAGCTCGGAGGTGGCGATCAGCTTCGGCGCGTTGGCCCCGGCGGCGATGGCCGCGTACGCGAGCAGCGCCTCCTGCTCCAGAGCCTGACGCAGGGAGGGGATGGATCTGCGGGTGGTGATGGAGCGCAGCGTGAGCCGGCGCCAGGCCCGGTAGAAGAAGCCCTGTGCCTGCTGCTCGCGGTCGACGACGGTGACGTCGAGGGGCGGGCCGTCCTCCAGGGTGACCAGATAGCGCCGGCCCCGGTCGCCCTGTTCGGACGCGTCGGCGGCGTCCTCGGCGCGCATCGCGTTCACGGGGCGGAAGCCGACATGGCGCAGACCCGCCATCAGGGTCTGCCCGGTCGGCCGTACGTTGGGCGAACCGACCGCGTAGAGCGTGCCGTACGCGACGGTCCAGCCGATCAGCACGGTCAGAATGATCGAGAACGGCGTGGTGTACCCGGCGACCAGCATCGCGAACGCGTCGAGCAGCAGCACCACCCACAGGACCACCCGCCAGCGGGGTCTGCGGGCCATGCCCACGGCCGTCATGTAGGCGATGACGGGGGCGAGGTATCCGTGAACCGGGTCGGTGAGCCCGGCGCCGAGCTGGGGCCGTGTCAGCGCGTCCGTGATCGACTCGGGCGCGGCCCTGGCGACCCAGAGGTCGGTGGCGAGGGTGACCCCGTGCGCCAGTACGGCGGCGAGGACCCCGTCCGCGATGCGCAGCCCGTCCCGTTTGATCAGCCGCTCGATCGCGAACGCGACGGGGACGAGCAGTACGGCGATGCTGGAGACCAGACCGGCCAGCTTGACGATCAGGTCGGGGGCCTGGCCCGTGCCCTTGCTGATGTCCTGTTCCAGGCCGGAGGTGGTGCCGTGGGCGAAGGCGGAGAGGCCGAGGACGAGGGCGATGGCCAGCACACCGATGAGCAGTCGCAGCAGGTCGGAGGGGCGGTGGACGCGGGCGGCGAGCAGCGGCTCGTCGCCGGAGACCCGGTCGGCCCGGGTGGCGCCGTTGTCGCCGTCGCCGTCGCCATCGCGGTTGCCGTCGCGGTTGCCGGCCGCGTCGGCGTCGGAGCCGCTGCCGTCGGGGGTGGGGGAGCCGCCCGGCCCGCCGTCGTCCGCGTCACCGGTAACGCCGCCGGGGCGCTTCCCTGCTCCGGCGCGCGGGCCGGTGTCAGGACCTTTGCCGGGGCCGGGGGCCAGACCGGTGTCCGGACCTTCGCCGGGGCCGTTCTCCGGGCCGTTCTCCGGGCCGGTGTCCGGGCCGGTCGACGGGGATCCGCCGGCGTCCGGGCGCGGCTCAGCGCCGGAGGTGTTCGCCGTCGCCGGAGGCTGCACGGCCCCCTCCTCTGCCGAATCCGTCTCTTCTTGGTCTCGTATCACCAGTCACCGCCCGGATGATGGTGGCACGAGCATCCGACAGAGGGGGGCATCAGGGTGCAATGCGGGGACATCCGGCGCGCGGTACCAGGGCGCCGCCGGTGTCGGTGGTGTGCGGCAGGATGGGCCGAATGAGGAGCAAGGAGCCCGAGGGAGCCCAGCCGCCTGACCTGCCCGAGCCGCCTGACCTGCCGGGACCGTCCGAGCTGCCGGATTACGCGGAGCGGGTGCTGGACGTCGCCGAGCTGATCCCGCCCGGCCGGGTCATGACGTACGGAGACGTCGCCGAATGGCTCGGCGACGGCGGACCGCGCCAGGTCGGCCGGGCCATGGCGCTCTACGGCTCGGCTGTGCCCTGGTGGCGGGTGGTCCGGTCCGACGGCGTGCTGCTGCCGGGGCACGAACTGCGCGCCCTGGCCCACTACCGCGAGGAGGGCACCCCGCTGCGTGAGGCCGCGCGGAGCGCCGAGGGCCATGTGCCGCGCCTGGACATGGGGCGGGCGCGATGGGACGGCGAGGGCCCGGACACGGACGATGTGACTCACAGGTGACAGCTTCCGCCATCGGGCCGTACGGCGGGCGTTCCCGCGTCCGGAGAGCCCGCCGTACGGATGACGCCACGCTGTACGGGAGCGCGCCGCAGGGGGCGGCGGTAACGGCGACAGCGGCGGAGTCGGCGGCGGTAGCGGAGACAGCGGCGGAAGCGCTGCCTTCGTCGGACGCCTCACCGACGGTGCCCGCGTCGGCGGCGCCTGCATCGGACCCCGCGTCGGCGGTTCCTGCGACGGACGCCACGCCGGACCGTACGCGTCCGGGCCGCCGGACGGCGTAGCGTCGACGGCACGCGCCTCCCGCGTTCCGTGCGTGCCACGCGTCCCCCGCGTGCCGCGCACGCAGGCCAGCCCCGTCACCACCAGCACCCCCTCCAGGACCGGCGAAACCACGTGAGCTCCTCCTCTTCCACCGGACGTATCCCGCAGCGCCGGGCACGTCAGCGCACCCCCGGCGCGTACCGGCTGCTGCGTACGCCGCCCGTGCCGGTGGCCCCCCCTGTGCTGGACGCAGCGCAGCGCGCCGTGGTTGACCACCGGACGGGGCCGCTGCTGGTGCTGGCGGGCCCCGGCACCGGCAAGACGACGACGCTGGTGGAGTCCGTGGCCGAGCGCGTCGCCCGGGGCGCCGACCCCGAGCGGATCCTGGTGCTCACCTTCAGCCGTAAGGCCGCGGTGGAGCTGCGCGACCGTACGGCGGTACGGCTCGGCGGCGCCCGGGGCCCGCAGGCGACCACCTTCCACTCGTTCTGCTACGCCCTGATCCGCGCGCACCAGGAGGCCGAACTCTTCACCGAGCCCCTGCGGCTGCTCTCCGGACCCGAGCAGGACGTCGCCGTACGCGACCTCCTCGCCGGTGAGATCGAGCTGGCCCGTGACGGCCGGGGGAGGGTCCGCTGGCCCGACGAACTGCGCGCGTGCCTGACCACGCGCGGCTTCGCCGACGAGGTGCGCGCGGTGCTCGCCCGCAGCCGCGAACTGGGCCTGGGCCCGAACTCCCTGGCGGCCTTCGCCCGCCGTACGGGCCGCCCCGACTGGTCGGCCGCCGCGTCCTTCCTCGCCGAGTACCTGGACGTCCTGGACATGCAGGGGGTGCTCGACTACGCGGAACTGGTGCACCGCGCGGTCCTGCTCGCCCGCCGCCCGGAGGTCGCGGAGAAGCTACGGGAGCGGTACGACGTGGTCTTCGTCGACGAGTACCAGGACACCGATCCGGCGCAGGTACGGCTGCTGCGCGCCCTGGCGGGCGAGGGGCGCACACTGGTCGCCTTCGGCGATCCGGATCAGTCGATCTACGCCTTCCGCGGTGCCGACGTGAACGGCATCCTCGACTTCCCGTACGCCTTTCCCCGTACGGACGGGGCCCCGGCGCCGGTCGAGGTCCTGATCACCTCCCGCCGCTCCGGCGCGGGCCTCCTGGCGGCCACCCGGCTCCTGACGCGCCGTATGCCGCTGAACCGGCTGCCGGCCGAGAAGGTACGGGCCCACCGGGAACTGGCGGCGGTACGGGAGGGCGGCCGGGTCGAGACGTACACCTTCCCGACCCCGTCGACCGAGCTGGAGAACATCGCCGACATCCTGCGCCGCGCGCATCTTGATGACGGTGTGCCCTGGCACGACATGGCGGTCCTGGTCCGCGCGGGAGGCCGCACGATCCCCTCGATCCGCCGCGCCCTGACCTCGGCGGGTGTTCCCCTGGAGGTGGACGGCGACGATGTCCCGCTGCGCCACGAACCGGCCGTCGCCCCGCTGCTGACGGCGCTGCGGACGGTGGCGACGGCGTCGATCACGCCCCTGGGGGAGCCGTCTGCGGAGCCCGGCACCGAGGCACCCGTCCCGGAGGCGGCACCTGTCCCGGCGGCACCCGTCCCAGAGGCGACACCCATTCCGGAGGCGGCAGACGCCCCGGAGGCGCCCGAAACGGAGGCGCCCGAAACGGAGGCGGCCGCTCACTCCCCCGCCCCCGAGGCCGCTGTCACCACCTGGCTCGACGTGGAGACCGCGCTCACCCTCCTCACCTCGCCCCTCGGCGGCATGGACGCCGCCGATCTGCGCCGCCTCGGCCGGGCTCTGCGCGACGAGGAACGGGTCGGCGGGATCAGGATCCCGGCCGCCTCCGACGTGCTGCTCGCCCGCGCGCTCGCCGAGCCCGAGCGGCTGGTGGCGCACGACCCCGCGTACGCCCGGGGCGCGCAGCGGCTCGGCGTACTGCTCCGCAAGGCGCGCGAGCTGCTGGCCGGTGGCGGCACCGCCGAGGAGGCGCTCTGGGAGCTGTGGGACGGCACGCCCTGGCCCGCGCGGCTCGAACGCTCCGCCCTGCGCGGCGGTGCCGGCGGCCGCAACGCCGATCGCGATCTTGACGCCGTCTGTGCCCTGTTCGACGCCGCCGCCCGCGCCGAGGAGCGCACCGGCGGCCGGGGCGCGCTCAACTTCCTGGAGGAACTGGACGCCCAGGACATCGCCGCCGACACCCTCAGCCGCCGCGCCGTACGCCCCGACGCCGTACGGCTGATGACCGCGCACCGCTCCAAGGGGCTCGAATGGGGCCTCGTGGTCGTCGCCGGCGTACAGGAAGGCCTCTGGCCCGATCTGCGGCGCCGTGGCTCCCTCCTGGAGGCCGACAGGATCGGCCGCGACGGGCTCGCGGAACCGCTCACTCCGGGCGCCCTGTTGACGGAGGAACGCCGCCTCTTCTACGTGGCGGCCACCCGCGCCCGTGACCGGCTCGTCGTCACCGCCGTCAAGGCACCCGCCGACGACGGCGACCAGCCCTCACGCTTCCTCCCCGAACTCGGCGTCGAGCCCAGGGACGTCACCGGCCGCCCGCGCCGCCCGCTCGCCGTCGCCGCGCTCGTCGCCGAACTGCGCGCCACCACCGTCGACCCGGCGGCGTCCCCGGGCCTGCGCGACGCCGCCGCCCGACGCCTCGCCCGGCTCGCGGCCCTCAGCGACGAGGAGGGCCAGGCGCTCGTCCCGGCGGCCCACCCGCACCGCTGGTGGGGCCTGTACGAGCCGACCCGCAGCGCGGTCCCGCTGCGCGACCGGGAGCAGCCCGTCGCGCTCTCCGGAAGCGCCCTGGACCAGTTGGCGAACACCTGCGCCCTCCAGTGGTTCCTGGGCCGCGAGGTGAAGGCGGACGCGCCCGCCACCGCCGCCCAGGGGTTCGGCAACGTCGTCCACGTACTGGCCGACGAGGTGGCCTCCGGCCGTACCCCCGCCGATCTCGCCGTCCTCATGGAACGCCTGGACTCCGTGTGGGACGCCCTCGCCTTTGACGCGCCCTGGAAGTCGCGGCAGGAGAAGGAGCACGCGCGCGCGGCCCTCGAACGCTTCCTGCGCTGGCACGTCACGGACCGTGGCGGCCGTACCCCCGCCGCCACCGAGCACGGCTTCGACGTGACGCTGGAGGCGGGCGCCTACGAGGTACGGATCCGGGGCTCCATGGACCGCGTGGAACAGGACGCCCAGGGCCGGGCCTATGTCGTCGACTTCAAGACCGGCAAACAGTCCCCTTCCAAGGACGAGGTCGCCCACCACCCCCAGCTCGCCGTCTACCAGCTCGCGGTCCGCGAGGGCGCGCTGGACGAGGTCTTCGACGGCCACCGCCCCGAACCGGGCGGCGCCGAACTCGTCCAGCTCCGCCAGCCCGCCCCCAAGAAGGAAGGCGGCGACGCGCTCCCCAAGATCCAGGCGCAGGAGCCCCTCACGGGGGAGTGGGTCGGCGAACTGCTCACCACGGCGGCCGGCCGCGTACTCGACGAACGCTTCACCCCGACCACGGGCCAGCACTGTGGCCACTGCGCGTTCCGCGCCTCGTGCAGCGCGCAGCCGGAGGGCCGGCAGGTCGTGGAATGAGCCACGGTCGTGGAATGGGCCACGGTCGTGGAATGAGCCGCGGACGCGGAATGAGCCGCGGACGTGGAATCGGCCGCGGACGTGGCATGAGTCACTGACACCGGTCGCCGCGCCCGCCGCCGTCCGCTGTCAGTGGGGCCGGATAGCCTTCCTGAGGTGTCCGTACATCTCACCGATCCCGAGCAGCTCAAGGAGCTGCTCGGCATCCCCTTCACCCCGGAGCAGATGGCCTGCGTCACCGCGCCGCCCGCCCCGCAGGTCATCGTGGCCGGGGCCGGGTCGGGGAAGACGACGGTGATGGCCGCCCGGGTGGTGTGGCTGGTGGGCAGCGGACAGGTCGCGCCCGAGCAGGTCCTCGGGCTCACGTTCACCAACAAGGCCGCGGGCGAGCTGGCCGAGCGTGTCCGCAAGGCGCTCGTCAGGGCCGGCGTCACCGACCCTGACGTCCTCGACCCCGAGAACCCCCCGGGCGAGCCGCGCATCTCCACGTACCACGCCTTCGCCGGCCGGCTGCTCACCGACCACGGGCTGCGGCTGGGGCTGGAGCCCACCGCCCGGCTCCTCGCCGACGCCACCCGCTTCCAACTCGCCGCCCGCGTCCTGCGGGAGGCGCCGGGACCGTACCCCGCCCTGACCAAGACGCTCCCCGCCCTGGTCAGCGATCTGCTCGCCCTCGACGCCGAGCTGGCGGAGCATCTCGTCCCCCCGGGCCGGCTCGGTTCGTACGACACGGAACTGCTGCGCACCCTCGACGGCGTCAAGCTCTCCAACGTCGACCTGCGCAAGGTCCCCGAGGCGGCCGTCGCCCGCCGTGAACTGCTCGACCTCGTCGGGCGCTACCGCACCGCCAAGAGCGCCCGCGACCTCCTCGACTTCGGCGACCAGATCGCCCTCTCCGCCGAACTCGCCACCACCCGCCCCGAGGTCGGCGCCCTGCTGAGGGACGAGTTCCGGGTCGTCCTCCTCGACGAGTACCAGGACACGTCCGTCGCCCAGCGGCTCCTGCTCTCCGGCCTCTTCGGCGGCGGCACCGGACACGCCGTGACCGCCGTCGGCGACCCCTGCCAGGCGATCTACGGCTGGCGCGGCGCCTCCGTGGCCAACCTCGACGACTTCCCGGCCCACTTCCCGTACGCCGACGGCGCCCCCGCCGCCCGCTTCTCCCTCAGCGAGAACCGCCGCAGCGGCGGCCGGCTCCTCGACCTCGCCAACAGCCTCGCGGAGCCCCTGCGCGCCATGCACGAAGGCGTCGAGGCGCTGCGCCCGGCACCCGGCGCCGAGCGTGACGGTTCCGTACGGTGTGCCCTGCTCCCGACGCACGCCGAGGAGATCGACTGGCTCGCCGACTCCATCGCCCACCTCGTCCGTACGGGCAAGGAGCCCGGCGAGATCGCCGTGCTGTGCCGTACGGCGGGGGACTTCCCCGAGATCCAGGGCGCGCTGGTGGCCCGGGACGTCCCCGTCGAGGTCGTCGGTCTGTCGGGGCTCCTGCACCTCCCCGAGGTGGCCGATCTCGTCGCCATGTGCGAGGTCCTCCAGGATCCCGGCGCCAACGCCTCACTCGTACGCCTTCTCACCGGCCCCCGCTGGCGCATCGGCCCGCGCGACCTGGCGCTGCTCGGCCGCAGGGCCCGGCTGCTCGTCCACCGCGGCCCGGCAGGGGGCGCCGAGGACGACACCGACGCGCGGCTCGCGGCGGCCGTCGAGGGCACGGACCCCGCCGAGGTGATCTCCCTCGCGGACGCCCTCGACACCTTCCTGGAGCCGTCCGGAGCCCCGGCGGACCACCTGCCCTTCTCCGCCGCCGCCCGCGTCCGTTTCGCACGCCTCGCCACCGAGCTGCGCGACCTGCGCCGCTCCCTGGCCGACCCCCTGATGGACGTGCTGCACCGCGTCCTGGCCACGACCGGCCTCGAAGTCGAACTCTCCGCGTCCCCGCACGCCCTGGCCGCCCGCCGCCGGGAGACCCTGAGCAACTTCCTCGACACGGCGGCCTCCTTCGCCGCGCTCGACGGAGAGGCCGGGTTGCTGGCCTTCCTGGCGTTCCTCCGTACGGCCGCGCAGTACGAGAAGGGCCTGGACAACGCGCTCCCGGGCGGCGAGAACACGGTCAAGGTGCTCACCGCCCACAAGTCCAAGGGGCTGGAGTGGGACGTCGTCGCCGTCCCCGGGCTGGTCACGGGGCAGTTCCCGAGCACCAAGGCGCGCGAAGCCTGGACCGCGCAGCCGAAGGTCCTCCCGCACGCGCTGCGCGGGGACGCGCCGACGCTCCCCGCGATCGCCTCCTGGGACGCGAAGGGCATCAAGGCCTTCAAGGAGGACATGAAGGCGCACCAGCACACCGAGGAACTGCGCCTCGGCTACGTCACCTTCACCCGCCCGCGCTCCCTGCTGCTCGGGTCCGGCCATTGGTGGGGGCCCACGCAGAAGCGGACGAGAGGTCCGTCGGACTTCCTGCACGTCTTGTACGCGCACTGCGAGGCGGGGTACGGCGAGATCGAGGCGTGGGCGGACGAACCGGAGGAGACCGAGGAGAACCCGTCCCTCGCGGCGGAGACCGCCCCGCACCCGTGGCCGCTTCCCCTGGACGCGGCCTCCCTGGCCCGGCGCAGGGAGGCCGCGGACACGGTCCTGGCGTATCTGGAGGAGCTTCGGAACGCGGAGCACGGGGCCGGGGCCGAGGGGTCGGAGAGCTCGGTGCAGCCGGTACGGGACGTCTCCGGGGCCCCGGACATCTGGCACGACCTGCACGACGTACATCCCCCGGAGGACCCGGACGGCCCGGACGGCGTCGGCGCCCTGGACGACCCGGGGATCGGGGACGACCCCTTCGACCCCGGCAGCTCCGGCGACGACCTGTCCGACTGGGACTCCTGGGACACCGTGGAGTCCGACGACTCGGGGAACGCCGCGGGCTCCCGGGACGCCGGGGACTCCCGGGGCCCACAGCAGCCCCCGGCGCCTGTCGCCCCGTCCGTGCCGGCTCCCCGGCACCCCGTTCCGGTGCGGGGCGGGGCAGGGGAGGGACCGACCCCCGAAGAGGCCCGTACCCTCGCCTCCTGGGACCGTGACCTCGACGCCCTCGCGGGTGAACTCGCCCGTGCCCGCGCCACCGTCCGCGACGTTCCCGTACCGGCTTCGCTCTCCGCCTCCCAGCTTCTGCGCCTCGCCGCCGACCCCGACGCCTTCGCCCACGAACTGGCCCGGCCCATGCCCCGGCCCCCGGCCCCCGCCGCGCGCCGGGGCACCCGGTTCCACGCCTGGGTGGAGTCGCGCTTCGAGGAGCTGCCGCTCCCGATGCTCGGCCCCGACGAGCTGCCCGGCGGGCACGAGGACGAGCCGGAGATCGCCGACGAACGTGACCTCGCCGCCCTCAAGGAGGCCTTCGAGCGCTCCCCGTACGCCCGGCGCACGCCGTACCGGGTGGAAGAGCCGTTCCAGCTCACCCTCGCGGGCCGGGTGATCCGCGGCCGTATCGACGCCGTCTACCGCGACCCGGTGCCCGGCTCCGGCATCGGCACAGGCTCCGGTACGGGCCCGTACCCCCACCCGTACACGTACGAGATCGTCGACTGGAAGACCGGCCGCGCCCGCACCGCCGACCCCCTCCAGCTTGCCGTCTACCGCCTCGCGTGGGCCGAGCAGCACGGCCTCCCGCCCGAGGCCGTGACGGCCACGTTCCTCTACGTACGGACCGGGGAGGTCGTCCGGCCAGACCGCCTTCCGGGCCGCCCCGAGCTGGAACGGCTCCTCACTGCGGACGTTCCCTACGCCATGGAAGGCGGTGACGGCGATCCCGACACACCCACGGACGAGCGATCTTCGCAACAGGCAGACGGGACAGCCCGCCGGGCCCGTTAGGCTCGATGCCATGAGCGACATCCCGGACAGCGTCGTCCGTACGTACATCCAGACCCACCGCACGGCCTTCCTCGACGACCTCGCCGACTGGCTGCGCATCCCCTCCGTATCCGCCCAGCCCGACCACGACGCTGACGTGCGGCGCAGTGCCGACTGGCTCGCCGCCAAACTCAAGGAGACCGGCTTCCCGGTCACCGAGATCTGGGACACACCCGGCGCCCCCGCCGTCTTCGCGGAGTGGCCCTCCGAGGACCGGGACGCCCCGACCGTCCTGGTCTACGGCCACCACGACGTCCAGCCCGCCGCCCGCGAGGACGGCTGGCACACCGACCCCTTCGAGCCGGTCGTACGGGACGGCAGGATGTACGGGCGCGGCGCCGCCGACGACAAGGGACAGGTGTTCTTCCACACACTCGGTGTGCGCGCCCACCTCGCCGCCACCGGCCGCACCACCCCGGCCGTCCATCTGAAGCTCCTGATCGAGGGCGAGGAGGAGTCGGGCTCCCCGCACTTCCGCGACCTCACCGAGCGGCACGCCGAGCGCCTCGCCGCCGATGTGGTGATCGTCTCGGACACCGGCATGTGGTCCGAGGACACCCCGACCGTCTGCACGGGCATGCGCGGCCTCGCCGACTGCGAGATCGAGCTGTACGGCCCCGACCAGGACATCCACTCCGGTTCCTTCGGCGGCGCCGTCCCCAACCCGGCCACCGTCGCCGCCCGCCTCGTCGCGGCGCTGCACGACGAGGACGAACGCGTCACGGTCCCCGACTTCTACGACGGCGTCGCCGCGCTCACCGACGCCGAGCGCGCCCTCATCGCCGAGCTGCCCTTCGACGAGACGGAATGGCTCCGTACGGCGACGTCCCACGGCACGCTCGGCGAGGCCGGCTACTCCACCCTGGAGCGCGTCTGGGCCCGCCCCACCGCGGAGGTCAACGGCATCGGCGGCGGTTACCAGGGCCCCGGCGGCAAGACGATCATCCCGTCCTCCGCCCACCTCAAGCTCTCGTTCCGGCTGGTCGCCGGCCAGGACCCGGACCAGGTGGAGCGGGCCGTGAGAACCTGGACGGAGGACCGGATCCCGGCCGGGATCCGGCACAAGATCAGCTTCGGTGCGGCCACCCGCCCCTGTCTGACCCCGCTGGACCACCCCGCGCTCCAGTCGGTCGTCCGGGCCATGACCTGGGCCTTCGGACAGAAGGTCCGCTTCACGCGCGAGGGCGGCTCGGGGCCGGCGGCCGATCTCCAGGACGTGCTGGGCGCGCCCGTACTGTTCCTGGGTATCTCCGTTCCGTCCGACGGCTGGCACGCGCCCAACGAGAAGGTCGAGATCGATCTGCTCCTCAAGGGTGTGGAGACCACCGCCTACCTGTGGGGCGACCTGGCAGCCACCCCGCGCTGACCCCACGCCCCACCCGCAAGCCCCCGCCACCCACCGATCCGCCACCCACCGACCCTCCCCGCACCCGCCGGCCCACCGACCACTCCGCTGACCAGACACCCACATCACCCCGGGGGAGTAGAAAGAACCTGTGAGCACCATCAGCAGTGACGCCACCGCACACCAGCCCATCGGCCTGACCGCGCACAGCGGCATCGACCGCGCGGCGCACCACCGCCTCGACGAGGCGTGGCTTGCGGCGGCCTGGAGCCACCCGACCACCAGAGTCTTCGTGGTGTCCGGCGGCCAGGTGCTGATCGACGACACCCCCGAGGGGCGGACCGAACTGGTCATGACCCCGTCCTTCGAGGCACCCCTCACCGAGACCCACCGCTACTTCCTCGGCACGGACGAGGACGGCGTGCGTTACTTCGCGCTCCAGAAGGACTCGCTCCCCGGCCGCATGGACCAGTCGGCGCGGCCCGCGGGGCTGCGCGAGGCCGGCCTCCTGCTCTCCGCGCGCGACGCGGGCCTGATGGTGCACGCCGTGGCGCTGGAGAACTGGCAGCGGCTGCACCGCTTCTGCTCCCGCTGCGGCGAACGTACGGTGATCGCCGCGGCCGGCCACATCCGGCGCTGCCAGGCGTGCGGTGCCGAGCACTACCCCCGTACCGACCCCGCGGTGATCATGCTGGTCACGGACGAGGAGGACCGCGCGCTGCTGGGCCGCCAGGTGCACTGGCCCGAGGGCCGGTTCTCCACCCTCGCGGGCTTCGTGGAGCCCGGCGAGTCGATCGAGCAGTCGGTGGCCCGAGAGGTCTTCGAGGAGGCGGGCGTCACGGTCGGCGAGGTCGAGTACATCGCCAGCCAGCCGTGGCCCTTCCCGTCGAGCCTGATGCTGGGCTTCATGGCCCGCGCCACCTCGTCGGAGATCACCGTGGACGGCGAGGAGATCGAGGAGGCGCGCTGGTTCTCCCGCGAGGACCTGCGCACCGCCATCGAGACGGGCGAGATCCTGCCTCCGCTGGGCATCTCGATCGCCGCGCGCCTGGTGGAACTCTGGTACGGCAAGCCGCTCCCGAAGCCGCTGAACTGAAAGACGGCGAAACCCCCGCCGGACCGGGTCCGACGGGGGTGACGGGGGTTTCGGGGCAACTCCCGGCAGGAGGAGCCGTCAGACGCCGACCTTCTGCTTGACCTGCGCCAGCGAGGGGTTCGTCAGCGTCGAGCCATCGGGGAAGAGCACCGTCGGTACGGTCTGGTTGCCGCCGTTCGCCTTCTCGACGAACGCCGCCGACTCCGGGTCGTGCTCGATGTTGATCTCCGTGTACGCGATGCCCTCGCGGTCCATCTGGCCCTTGAGCCGACGGCAGTATCCGCACCACGTGGTGCTGTACATCGTCACAGTGCCCGGCATGGTCTCTCGCACTCCTCTGTCTCGCTGGATGCGTCGCCCGTCGTACCGGTACGTCGCCCGCAGACTCCTGAACGTAACGGACCCGGCGACCATTCCCGCGCCCGCCCCCGTTGCCCCGCTCGCCACCGTTTCCACAGGTGATGATCGGACTGGTACGACCGATGCGCCGCCCCTGTGGACAACCGCCGCATCCGCCCCGTGGGACCTGGCAGCATGGCGGGGTGACAGCAGCAACGCACTCCCCCCTGTTCCCGCGGGAATCCGCCGGCGGCCAGATCGTGGCCCCGCCGCGCGACGCCGACGCGGTGCTCGACGGGCTCGACCCCGAGCAGCGCGAGGTCGCGACGGCCCTGCACGGCCCGGTGTGCGTGCTGGCCGGGGCCGGCACGGGCAAGACGCGCGCGATCACCCACCGGATCGCGTACGGGGTGCGCGCGGGCATACTCCAGCCCGCCAGCGTCCTGGCCGTCACGTTCACCAACCGGGCCGCGGGTGAGATGCGCGGACGGCTGCGGCAGCTCGGCGCCGGCGGCGTGCAGGCGCGGACGTTCCACGCGGCGGCGCTGCGCCAGCTCCAGTTCTTCTGGCCCAAGGCCGTCGGCGGCACGCTGCCACGGCTGCTCGACCGCAAGGTCCAGCTCGTCGCCGAGGCCGCGGCGCGCTGCCGGGTCCGGCTCGACCGCAACGAGCTGCGCGACGTCACCGGCGAGATCGAGTGGGCGAAGGTCACCCAGACCGTGCCCGCCGACTATCCGGCCGCCGTCGCCAAGTCCCACCGCGACGCCCCGCGCGACGCGGCCGAGATCGGCCAGATCTACGGGATGTACGAACAGCTCAAGCGCGAGCGCTCGGTGATCGACTTCGAGGACGTCCTGCTCCTCACGGTCGGTGTCCTCCAGGACCGGCACGACATCGCCGATCAGGTCCGCCGCCAGTACCAGCACTTCGTGGTGGACGAGTACCAGGACGTGAGCCCGCTGCAGCAGCGGCTGCTCGACCTCTGGCTCGGCGACCGGGACGACCTCTGCGTCGTCGGGGACGCCAGCCAGACGATCTACTCCTTCACCGGCGCCACCCCCGACCACCTGCTCAACTTCCGCACCCGGCACCCGAGCGCCACCGTGGTCAAGCTGGTCCGCGACTACCGCTCCACCCCGCAGGTCGTCCATCTCGCCAACGGCCTGCTGGGCCAGGCGCGCGGCCGGGCCGCCGAGCACCGGCTGGAGCTGATCTCGCAGCGCGACCCCGGTCCCGAGCCGGCCTGCACGGAGTACGCGGACGAACCGGCCGAGGCCGAGGGCACCGCCCGCAGGATCCGCGATCTGATCGCCGCGGGCGTCCCGGCCGGCGAGATCGCGGTGCTCTACCGCATCAACGCGCAGTCGGAGGTGTACGAACAGGCCCTCGCCGACGCGGGCGTGCCGTACCAGCTCCGGGGCGCCGAGCGGTTCTTCGAACGCCAGGAGGTACGGGAGGCGGGCGCCGCCCTGCGCGGAGCCGCGCGCTTCGGGGGCAACGACGCGCTGCTCGACGACGTGGTGGAGCTGCCCTCGCAGGTGCGGGCCGTGCTCTCCACCAAGGGGTGGACCACCGAGCCCCCGGCCGGTTCCGGCGCGGTCCGGGACCGCTGGGAGTCGCTGGCCGCGCTCGTCCGGCTCGCCGAGGACTTCGTCCTGGCCAAGCCGTCGGCGACGCTCGCCGACCTCGTCACCGAGCTGGACGAGCGCGCCGCCGCCCAGCACGCCCCCACGGTGCAGGGCGTCACGCTCGCCTCGCTGCACGCCGCGAAGGGTCTGGAGTGGGACGCGGTGTTCCTGGTCGGCCTCACCGAAGGGATGATGCCGATCACCTACGCCAAGACGGACGAGCAGGTCGAGGAGGAGCGCCGGCTGCTCTATGTGGGGGTCACCCGTGCGCGGCTCCATCTCCATCTCTCCTGGGCGCTCTCGCGCTCTCCGGGAGGCCGGGCCTCCCGTCGGCCGACCCGCTTCCTGAACGGGCTGCGTCCGGGCTCCACGGCCCCTGGAGCCCGCGGCGCGGGTACGGGGGCGGGCGGCTCCGTCGAGCGGGGCGGCGCCACCGGTGCGGCGGCCGGCGGCGCCGCGCGGCGCAAGCGGCGGGGACCGGCCCGCTGCCGGGTGTGCGGCAGGACCCTCACGGACGCCGGCGAGATGAAGCTCATGCGCTGCGAGGAGTGCCCCTCCGACATGGACGAGGGGCTGTACGAGCGGCTGCGGGACTGGCGCGCCGGGCAGGCCCAGCGGATCGGACAGCCCGCGTACTGCGTGTTCACCGACAAGACACTGATGGCGATCGCGGAGGCCGTGCCGGGCAGTGCGGGCGAGCTGACGGGCATCCCCGGGGTCGGGGTCCGGAAACTGGATCGCTTCGGAGCCGATGTGCTGGCCATCTGCGCAGGTGAGGAAGGTGTGGGCGAGGACGGCGACGACTGAGTCGAACTCGTCGAAAAAATAGTTTGCGCCCGCACGGGGAATCCCCATAGGTTCTTAACCACGGAACGGCGGGCTTCTCCGAAGCCTGGTCCCCGTGCTCTACTTGTCAAGCAGTACTTGCCCAACATACGTATGACGGGTCTTCGGACCTGTCCTTGAGACGCCGAGAGGAGGCGATTCCAGTGATCAGCATCGACTACAGCTCCGTCAGCACCGTCAAAATGACCGATCTCTCGGTCGTCTCCGCCTGCTCGCTCGGCTTCTCCGGTACCGAACTCATCGCCAGTGGCCTGCCCGGCGCCTCCGCCGTCAAGCCCGCCGGACTCTCGGGTCTGCTGACTTGCGAGCGGCCCGTCATGGTCCGCGATGAGCGACCGACCAAGGCACTGGAAGCAGCAGTAGCAGCGGCAGCAGGCAATGCCTATGCCTTTGCGGCGACCGGTGCCGAAACGAAGCAGCAGACGCAGCATCACCTGATGTGGGCCTTCCGTGGGCTCGAACCCTGGAGTGATCCAGCCTGATCGACGATCAGGCCGGCGCCTTCAGGGCCGCGGAACCCCACCCGGGATCCGCGGCCCTTCTGTTTGTCCCGAACGGGACAGTCGGAGCGAAGGGGCCTCGGGACACGCACCACCCGGTACCAGCCGACAACTGGCCAACCAGGCCGGACCGACCAGACGAGGAACGACACCCGTGCAACTCGAAGCGCACGCCCCGTCCGTACCGCCTTCCGAATCGATCTCCCCGCCCGTCCCCACGGAGGACTCCACCTTGACCCCGCTGACCGCGCTCACCGCGCTCGACGACGCCATCGAGAACCTCGGCGTACCCGTTCCCTGTCGTGCCTACGACCCGGAGGTCTTCTTCGCCGAGTCCCCGGCCGACGTCGAGTACGCCAAGGCCCTCTGCGGCACCTGCCCGCTGATCGAGGCCTGCCTCGCCGGCGCCAAGGAGCGGCGTGAGCCGTGGGGTGTCTGGGGTGGCGAACTCTTCGTCCAAGGGGTCGTCGTGGCCCGCAAGCGGCCGCGTGGCCGTCCGCGCAAGAACCCGGTCACGGCATGAACGCCGTCGGCACGATCGACCGTCCCTTCACGCACGATCCCCAGAAGCAGGCCCCGATGACCTCTTCCCTGAGCGAGCCGTCCGGTTCCGCCACCCCAGTTGTCACCACCATGGGCGCGAACGACTCGCGTCAGAACAGGACCCGCGAGATGCAACTCATTCCAGAAGCCCTGGCTCGCGCGCATATGAACGAGCGCATGCGTGAAGCCAACGCGGAACGCCGGGCCGTGCGCCTGGTCGCCGCGCGGCGTATGCAGCGCCGTGCCGAGCGCGTGTCCCTGCGCGCCCGCCGCGCGCTGGCCATGGCCGTCATGCAGTAGGCGTCAGCCATCACCGACGTACGGAGTAACCGACGCACGGAGCGGGGGCCGGCCCCCGCTCCGTGCGTTGTCCCGCGCCGGGACGCCCGGCGGGGTTATCGTCGGCCCGTGCCGAGTTCCGAACCGCCAGGTGCCGAGAATGCCGAGAAGGCGGTCTGCGCCCGCTGCGGCGTCACGGCCGAAACCCCGCCACCGACCTGGAGCCGCGCCGTCGACCACGGCCGCCGCTCCTACCTCTGCGACGACTGCTGCCGGGCACACATCACAGCGATCGAGAGCAGGCTCGACCCCGCCCGGTGGTGACGCGCGCGGCGTCGCTCAGGCCCCCGTGTCCACCGCGGCCTCGACAGGATCCGAGTCCGGAACCGCCTCCACATCCGGACCCTGGGCCCGGTCAGGATCCTGCTCCGGCAGGAACCCGGGCAGCCACGCCTCCAGCTCCTCCCTGAGCCGTACCGTCGCGTTGAGCTGGCAGAGCACCCCGATCGTGCTCAGCGTGACGCGGTGGATCAGCAGATAGGACGGCGGCAGATTGAGCTGCTTGCCCAACTGATGGGCGGGCGACCGAGGATCGGCGATCCGCGCCGCCTGCGTACGGATCCAGCTCCGGGTGAAGGTGAACTCCTCCACCACGGCCGGCTCGATGATCGGCAGCAGATACTCCAGCACGGCGTCCGGGTCGAGATCGATGGATTCCTTGACGAACCCTTCCGCGCGCAGCAGCTCGTACACCGCCTCGGCGTCGTCCTCCAACGCCAGCCGCAGCGCCTCACCGATGATCCCGGGCAGCCCGCCCGGCAGCCGGTCCACCGTGCCGAAGTCCAGCACCCCCAGCCGGTACGCGCCCTCCGGGGACTCCCCGGCGTCGGCGGGTGGCAGCAGCCGGAAGTTCCCCGGGTGCGGATCCGCGTGCAGCAGACCCGTGCGCGCCGGGCCCGAGAAGAGGAACCGCGCCAGAAGCTGGCCCGCGCGGTCCTGCTGCTCGGGCGTGCCGTCCGCGATGATCTCCGCCAGCGGAACCCCGTCGATCCACTCGGTCACCAGCACCTGCTCGCCCTGATGCACCACCTGGGGCACCACCACGTCGGGATCGTCCGCGAACTCCGCCGCGTGCGCCCGCTGCGCCTCTGCCTCCAGGGCGTAGTCCAGCTCCTCGGAGACCCGGTCACGCAACTCGGTGATCAGGGGCTTGATGTCCATCCCCGGGATCAGCGGCCCCAGCAGCCGGGCGAAGCGGCTGAGCTGTGTCAGGTCGGAGAGCAGCGCCTCCCCGGCCCCCGGGTACTGCACCTTCACCGCGACCTGGCGCCCGTCGTGCCACACCGCACGGTGCACCTGGCCGATCGACGCGGCGGCCGAGGGCTTCTCCTCGAACTCCAGGAACAGCTCCCGCCACTCCTCGCCCAGCCGTTCCACCAGCACCGCGTGCACCGTGTGCGTCGGCATCGGCGGTGCCGCTTCCTGGAGCTTGGTGAGCGCCGCCCGGTAGGGCCCGGCGATCTCCTCGGGCAGCGCCGATTCGAAGACCGAGAGGGCCTGGCCGAACTTCATCGCGCCGCCCTTCAACTCCCCGAGGACCTTGAAGAGCTGGTCCGCCGTGCGCTGCTGCAGCTCCCGGGCGACGATCTCGGCCGATTTGCCGCCGATCCGCTTGCCCAGGCCCCAGGTGGCCCTGCCTGCGAAGCCCAGTGGCAGCGTGGCCAGCTTCGCGGTGCGGGTGACCGCCTTCCGGGGAAGATCAGACATGAAGCCCCTCCTAATCCCAGACAGCCGTGCCGCGTGCGGCGGTTACCCGGCCATTGTGTCGTGCGACGCCCCCGTTCCGGCGACGCGCTCCCCCCTTCGCCGTCCGGCCGCCCCGCACGGGCAGTCCTGATGGGGAGTGATCCGCTCCGAGCGCCAGTCCAGCAGCGGCAGTGCCGCCTCCCATCGTGCACCCGTACTGGCGGGAAGTTCCCCGTCGAGGAACGACAGGGCATGAGCCGCCGTCAGCCCCGCCACCGTGGTGGCCAGCGCCACATCACAGGCCGGTACGGCGCCCGCCCCGCGTCCCGAGCGCCACTGGGCCAGCATCCTCGGCCACCCGCGGTCGTGATCGGCCCGGGTCCGCGCGACGCATCCCGCACACGCCGTGCCACCCGGCAGCACCAGCGGCCCCACCAGCCCCGTGGCCTCGATCACCCCCGCGTAGAGATGCGGCGTGCCGGTGGTCAGCCACGGCTCGGCCGTCACCGGATCGGGTGCGTACGCCGCGAGCCCGTCGCGCGGCGTGACGATCACCAGGGAGAGCGGCGGCTCGCCCTCCGCCGACTCCGGGTGCCCCGCCGCTCTCGGCGGCCGGCCGGGCGCGGACCGCCGTACGAGCTGCCGGGCCGCCAAGTCCCTGCGCTCACCGACGGAGTGCTCCGGCAGTCCGCCGGGCGCCACGTCCCCCGCCGTCGCGCACCCGCCGTCCAGTACGTCGACCCGACCCACCCCCGAAGCAGCGAGCACGGCGGCGACGGCCGCTCCGACCCGGCCCGCGCCCCGGACCTGCACCCGCGCCGACCGCCGCGCGGCCAGCTTCCGCAGGGCCGCCCCCGGCTCGGGATGCAGGACGGAGAGCGACGCGAGATCGGGCCGCAGCCGCTCGACCTCTCCCGTCCTGCCACGCAGCGCGTCGGCCGCCGGGCCGCCCGCTCCCGGGTCGTCGAGCACCCCCGCCGCCGTGAGCCGCCGTACCAGCGCGTCGACCAGCCCGTCCGGCAGTCCCATCGCGCGGGCCTGCTCCCGTAGCAGCGGCAGCCCGCGCGTCCCGTCCAGCAGCTCGAGAAAACTGCCCGTGGCCGTATCGACCGGGCCCATCACCACCGCGTGCGCGGGCGTCACCCCGAACTGCACCGTCTGCCGGTCCCGCCAAGCGCGCCGCAGCGCGGGCTTCATCATCGGACGCATGTCGGCCTCCCCGTTCCCGCTGATCCGTGATCCCAGAATGCAGGGCGGCGGCCGACGGTGCGCAAAGTTGTCCACAGGCACGGGCATTAGTCGTTCGAATAGTGCGTGCCCATACGGGGAACAAGGCGGAACCCGTCAGGAGACAGGACTTCCGCCGCGCTGAGCGGGTAACGTCAGGGCGTGCCCGCCGACCCGTCCCCCAGCCGCCCGCTCCGCGGCTCGGGGACGAGCGCTGTCGAGGTCCGGAGAAGCGCCCGCCGCAGCAGAACGGTCTCGGCGTACCGCGAGGGCGACCGCACGATCGTGCTCATCCCCGCCCGGATGTCGGAGGCGGAGGAGCGCCGCTGGGTCTCGGTGATGCTCGACAAACTCGCCGCCCAGGAGAGCAAGCGGGTCCTCGGCGACAGCGCGCTGACCGAGCGCGCCGAACAGCTCTCCGCGCAGTACTTCGACGGCAGGGCGCGGCCCGCCTCCGTCCGGTGGGTCACCAACCAGAACACCCGCTGGGGCTCCTGCACCCCCGCCGAGGGCAGCATCCGCCTCTCGCACCGGTTGCAGGGCATGCCGGAGTACGTCGTCGACTACGTCCTCGTCCACGAACTGGCCCACCTGCTGGTGCCGGGGCACGGCCCGCGCTTCTGGCGGCTGCTGGAGGCCTACCCCCGCACCGAGCGGGCCCGGGGTTATCTCGAAGGCGTGGTCGCGGCCGAACGGCTTCCGCATCTTCCCCTCACGCGCGGGGAGAACGGCCCGGACGGCGGCGAGGCGGACGATGTGGACGCGGCCGGGACGCCCGACGTGGCCGGAGCCGAAACCGGGGGATGAACGCGGAGCCGGCCCGGAGCAGCGCGTTCCCTGGCGGTCCGGGCGCACCCTCCGTCAGGGAAGAGTCCGTTCACCGGTCCTGTACCGAGTCTGTACCGGCTTGGCCGATTGTCCGACCCAGCCGTTAGCCTGGCGCGACGCATTGCACTCGGGACGGGGGACGGTCGTTACGTATGGCACGGGAATTCCAGCGTGGCCACAAGGCCAGGATCAGTGATCTCACGGCGGGGACGGATCTGTACGTGGGCGTGCAGATCGCGGCCCCAGGACTGAGCTTCGACATCAGTTGTTTCGGTCTCGACGCCGACGAACAGCTCTCGGACGACCGCTACTTCATCTTCTTCAACCAGCCGAAGTCGCCGGAGGAATCCATCCAGTTGCTGGGCGCGCAGGCCGGCGACACCGAGTCCTTCCGGGTCACGCTGGACCGTATCCCCGCCGCCGTCCACAAGCTTTCCTTCACCGCCACGATCGACGGCGCGGGACAGATGTCGCAGGTCGGCCCCGGATACATCCGGATCGTCGCGGGCGGCGAGGAGGTCGTCCGATACGCCTTCACCGGCTCGGAGTTCACGACCGAGCGCGCCGTCATGCTCGGCGACTTCTATCTCAAGGACGTCTGGCGGTTCGCCGCCGTCGGCCAGGGCTTCGACGGCGGACTCGACGCGCTCCTGAAGAACTTCGGCGGCGAAGTCGCCGAGGAGGAACCGGCCGCACCGCAGTCCCCGGCGGGCGGTGGCCCGGCCCCGGGCTTCGCCCCGCCCGCGGCGCCCGTCGTGCCGCCCGCGCCCGCACCGTCCTTCGGCACTCCCGCGGGACCGGCGGCCCCGGCACCCGCGCCGCAGCCCGTGCACGCCGCGCAGACCATCGTGGCGCCGATGCCCCCGCAGGGCGGCACCGTACCGCCGCCGTCCGCGCCGCCCCCGTACGGCCAGCAGCCGCCCCAGCAGCCGCAGTTCGGCCAGGTCCCGGGACAGATGCCGCAGCCCGCGCCGTCCCCGTACGGTGGCGTCCCCGCCCCCTTCGGGCAGCAGCCGCCCGGTGCGCCCCAGGGCGTCCCGCAGGGTCTGCCAGCGGGCGGGGCCGGTCTCCAGGCGGCCCTCCAGCCGTACAAGGAAGCGCCCACAGGGCAGCGCTGGACCTCGCAGAACGGCCAGCTCGTACGGATCGACCTGGGCGAGGGCGGCAGCCCCGTCCTCGCCCGGCAGGGCAGCATGGTCATGTACCAGGGCAAGGTCGACTTCGGCTACAAGGGCGCCGGTTTCGTCGGCCGCGTCGTGGGCAACGCCACCGGCCAGGAGATGCAGCTCATGCGCTGCACCGGACGCGGCCAGGTCTTCCTCGCCGAAGAGGGCGCGCACCTCCACCCCGTCGAACTCCAGGGCGACGGCATCTGCGTCTCGGCGGAGAACGTCCTCGCCTTCGACGAGAGCCTTCAGTACGAGGTCCGCCGCATCGAGGGCCACGGCATCCCCGGCGGAGCCCTGTTCACCATGCAGTTCCAGGGCACGGGCACCGTGGTCGTGAAGACCCACGGCACCCCGGTGGTGCTGCCCGTCACGCCCACGACCTTCGCCGACTGCAACGCCGTCGTCGCCTGGTCGTCGGCCGCGCAGGTGATCATCTCCAGCCAGGTCAGGCTGCGCCGCAACGCGTACCCCGGCCACAGCGGGGAGACCGTGAACCTCCAGTTCCGGGGAGCGCCCGGCAATTTCATCGTCGTCCAGCCGTACGAGGTCTGAGGGAGCCCGGACAATGAACCAGCAGCTCGCGGGCTTCGCCCCGACCCCCGCCGCGGCCCGGATGGAGAATCACGGCCGCTCCATGCTCAAGGTCGCCATGGCCTCGGGGCACGACCTCTACGCGCGCACCGGCTCGATGATCGCCTACGAGGGCTTCATCCAGTACGAGCCGAACCCGCCCGCCGTCCGCCAGATCGCCTCGCAGTGGGTCACCGGTGAGACCACCCCCGTGATGAAGTGCGCGGGCGACGGTCTGCTCTATCTGGCCGACTACGGTTCGGATGTCGTTGTCATCAACCTCGACAACGACGCGCTCTCCGTCAACGGCTCCAATCTCCTGGCCTTCGACGCGCACCTCCAGTGGGGCGTGGAACGCGTCAAGGGGCTGGCCAAGTTCGCCGGCCAGGGCCTGTGGAACGTACAGATCTCCGGGACGGGCTGGGTCGCCCTCACCTCCCGCGGCACTCCGGTCGTCGTCGACTGCGGACGCGGCGAGGACGAGACCTATGTCGACCCCGACGCGCTCGTCGCCTGGTCGCCCGCCCTCAAGGTGAAGGGCAAGCGCAGCTTCAAGGCGTCCTCGCTGATCGGGCGGGGCAGCGGAGAGGCCTACCAGATGGCCTTCTCCGGCCAGGGCATCGTCGTCGTCCAGCCCAGCGAGGACAGCACCGACCGCCTGCGGGTCCGGGGCTGAGGGGAGCGAGGAACCATGCAGAGTCCGCTTTTCGCGTACACGGAACAGCAGTCCCAGGACCGCTACGCCGTCCAGAACCCGCAGCTCCTGCGGGTCGCTCTCACCGGTCAGGACGACCTCCTCGCCCGCAAGGGCGCGATGGTCGCCTACCAGGGGCTCATCGAGTTCGACGGTGAGTACCAGTCGCACGGCCAGCGTCAGGCACGCGCGACCACCGGCGAGGGTCTGGACCTGATGCGCTGCTCCGGGCAGGGCACGGTCTATCTGGCCAACCTCGCCCAGTACATCCATGTGGTGGATGTCGACCACGACGGGATGACGGTGGACAGCGCCTACGTCCTGGCGCTCGACTCCGCGCTGCACGTCGAGGTCGTCGCGGTGGACAGCCAGTACGGAATCTCCGGCTCCGGCAAGTACCAGCTCAACATCTCCGGACGGGGCAAGGTCGCGCTGATGACCTCGGGCCAGCCGCTGATGATGGAGGTCACGCCGGACAAGTACGTCAACGCCGACTCCGACGCGGTCGTCGCCTGGTCCTCCGCGCTGCGGGTGCAGATGCAGGCGCAGACGCATTCCTCGGGGGTACGGCGGCGGCGCGGCTCCACCGGCGAGGGCTGGGAGCTGAGCTTCCTGGGGCAGGGCTTCGCGCTCGTCCAGCCGAGCGAGGT
The DNA here is from genome assembly GCF_042756365.1 of Streptomyces sp. NPDC059092. Taxonomy (NCBI): domain Bacteria; kingdom Bacillati; phylum Actinomycetota; class Actinomycetes; order Kitasatosporales; family Streptomycetaceae; genus Streptomyces; species Streptomyces sp. NPDC059092. Next base: position 47,629 of record NZ_JBHZEJ010000038.1, on the reverse strand, counting down.
CATGCCGCCGCAGCAGGCGGAGATCGGCCAGGGGCTGGGCGCGCAGTACGGCGTCGGGCAGCACGGCGCGTACGGGCAGAACCAGAACAACGCCTGGAGCAGGTGACCCGGGCCGGCAGAGTCAGGGGGCGGATCCCACAGGACCCGCCCCCTGACTCTGCCGATCCCACGGGCCCCGCGGCCGATCCGGTGGGATCCGTCTCCGCGGCAAGCTTCCGTCTCAGGCGTCCAGGACCGCCCGCGTACGCTCCAGCAGCCGGACGACCGAGCCGTCGGCCACCTCCGCCACCTCGTCGTACGCGAACCAGCGCAGGTCCAGCGACTCCTCGCTGATGGACTCGACCGCGCCCGGCCGCGCCAGCGCCGCGTACTGGACGTCGAGATGCCAGTGACAGGGCGCCGGGATGGGGTGCCGGTCGAGCTGTACGGGGCCGCCCGGCAGCAGGGTCAGCTCCGGGATCCCGGACTCCTCCCCGGCCTCCCGCAGCGCCGCGCGCTCCACCGTCGTGTCACCCGGCTCGCAGTGGCCGCCCATCTGCAGCCACCTGCCGAGCTTCTTGTGCAGGGTCAGCAGGACCCGGCCCCGCTCCGGATCGACGACCAGCGCGCTCGCCGTCAGATGCCCGGCCCCGCACGCCTTCCACATACCGTCCGGGTGGGCCGCGAGATGATTCAGATAGAGCCCGCGCAGCTCCTGCTGAGCGGACCCGGGCCCCTCGTACGTCTTCAGCACGAGGACCGCGTCGTCATGCAGGCTCACTTGTCGGTGTCGTCCTTGTCGTCCGTGCTGCCCTTGTCGCCCTTTTCGGTTTCGTCGGTGGAGTCTTTCCGCGGATTCGGCTTGTCGCCCACGCCGGCCGCCTCTCCGAGCATCTTGTCCAGCTCGGAGAAGTCGAGCTGCTCGTGGTGGACAAAACCGTCCGGGTCGTCGAGGTCCGAGGCCGTCGGCAGCATGTCCGGGTGCTCCCAGAGCCGGTCGCGCCCGTCGACACCCCGCGCGTCCGTGAGCGAGGCCCACAGCCTGGAGGCGTCACGAAGCCTGCGGGGCCGGAGCTGGAGCCCGATGAGCGTGGCGAAGGTCTGCTCGGCCGGACCGCCCGAGGCCCGGCGCCTGCGCAGCGTCTCGCGCAGCGCGTCAGCCGCCGTCAGCCGGTTCTTCGCGGCCTCGTGGACCACCGCGTCCACCCAGCCCTCGACCAGCGCCAGCGCCGTTTCCAGCCGGGCGAGCGCGGCCTTCTGCTCCGCTGTGTCCTCCGGCTGGAACATGCCCTGCTGGAGTGCTTCCTGGATCTCCTCGGGGTGGCTGGGATCGAACTGGCCGACCACGTCCTCCAGCTTGGAGGTGTCCACCTTGATCCCGCGGGCGTAGCCCTCGACCGCGCCGAACATGTGCGCCCGCAGCCACGGCACGTGGGCGAAGAGCCGCTGGTGGGCGGCCTCACGCAGCGCCAGATAGAGCCGGATCTCGTCCTTGGGGACACCGAGGTCCTTGCTGAACGCCTCGATGTTCAGCGGCAGCAGCGCGGCCCGGCCCGCCGGTCCCAGCGGCAGCCCGATGTCCGTCGAGCCGACCACCTCACCGGCCAGCACGCCCACGGCCTGGCCGATCTGCTGGCCGAACATGGCGCCGCCCATGGAGCGCATCATGCCGATCAGCGGGCCCGCCACCGACTGCATCTCCTCGGGCAGCACCTCGCCCATGGCCGTGCCGACCCGCTCCGCCACGGGGTCGACGAGCTGCTGCCACGCGGGCAGCGTCGCCTCGACCCACTCGGCGCGGCTCCACGCCACGGAGGCGTTGGCGCCGGAGGGCAGCGACGTCACGCCGTCCAGCCAGATGTCCGCCAGCCGCACCGCCTCGTCCACCTGCGCGCGCTCCGAGGGGCCGACGCTCTCGTCCTTCGTTCCGTCGGCAGTGCCCTGGGCGACCGTCTGGCGGGCGATCTGCTTGGCCATGTCCCAGTTCACGGGACCGCCCTCGTAGCTCAGCATCTGGCCGAGCTGCTGGAACGCGGCCCCCAGGTCGTTGGGGTTCAGCGAACCGAACATCGCGGCGAACGGATTGTCCGCGCCGCCCGCGCCGCCGCCACCGGGCAGCCCGAATCCTGCGAAGGGGTTGCCCTGGGCGCCTTGGCCGCCGGCACCCTGACCACCTCCGGCAGGGTCCTTCTTCTTGCCGTCGCCGTCCTCCGGCTCCTCCGGCGGAAGGCCGAATCCGAATGGTGTGTCACTCACGGGGTTCCTCGGCTCGTAGGGCCACCGGCTTCCTGCCGGCGGCGACTGCCCGACTGCACCACCCAGCCTAAGCGGCACAGGGAGCGAAGGGGCGGTGCCGCGGGTCGGCACGGGACCGACATCCCGGTGGCTTCCGGGCTCGATGCTCCGTCGGCCGATGGCCTGCGGCAGGATGGACGTCACCTGGTACGTACGCGCCATTCACGTACGTATTGAAGACAACCGCTGGAGACGCCCGGTGAGTTCCCCAGATCCGCAGGTTCGCGCAGCGCGAAACCACTCAACCCCGACCCCGTCCCGCGGCCCCGTCGTCGCGGTCACCGGCGCCGCCTCCGGCGTCGGTGACCTGCTCACCCGGCGGCTGGCCGCGTCCGAGGAGATCAAGCAGGTCATCGCCATCGACGAGCGCCGAGGGGAGGTCTCCGAGGCCCAGTGGCACATCCTCGACGTCCGCGACCCGGCCATCGCGGAGAAGCTGCGCGGGGCTGACGTCGTCGTCCACCTGGCGCTCGACCTCGACCTGGAGACCGACGCGGCCGCCCGTACCGCGTACAACGTCCGCGGTACCCAGACCGTACTCACGGCCGCCGCGGCGGCCGGGGTGCACCGCGTCGTGCTCTGCACCTCGGCCATGGTCTACGGCGCGCTGCCCGACAACGACATCCCACTCTCCGAGGACGCGGAGCTGCGGGCGACCGCCGAGGCCACGGGCGTCGGCGACCTCCTGGAGATCGAGCGGCTGGGCCGCCGCGCGCCCCGCGCGCACCCCGGCCTGAATGTGACGGTCGTACGGCCCGCCGTCCTCATCGGCGGTACGGACACGGCCCTCACCCGCTACTTCGAGTCGCCACGGCTGCTCGTCGTCGCCGGATCCCGCCCCACCTGGCAGTTCTGCCATGTGGAGGACCTGGTGAGCGCGCTGGAGTACGCGGCGCTCGAAAAGGTCGAAGGCGAGTTCGCGGTCGGCTGCGACGGCTGGCTGGAACAGGAGGAGGTCGAGGAGCTGAGCGGCATCCGCCGCATGGAGCTGCCCTCGGCGGTCGCCCTGGGCGCGGCGGCCCGGCTGCACCGGATCGGTCTCACACCGTCCCCGGCCGGCGATCTCGCGTACACGATGCACCCCTGGGTGGTCAGCGTGAGCCGGCTGCATGACGCGGGCTGGCGCCCTCGGTGGACGAACGAGGAGGTTCTCACCGCCCTCCTCGAAGAGGTGGAGGGCCGTCACACGGTCGCCGGGCGCCGCCTGGGCCGCAAGGACGCCACGGCGGCGGGCGCGGCGGGCGCCACGGTCGCGCTGCTCGGTACGGCCGCGCTGGTACGGCGCGCCCGCAAGGCGCGCCGCCGGATCTGAGCCGCCGGCCGGGCGGCCCGCGGACGGCCCCGCTCCGGCCTGTCCTGCCCGGTCCGCCCTGCCCGGTCCGGGGGACGTCCGGTCCGGGGGACGGCTGTTCCATGGCGGCGGTGGCGTACGGCACGATGGGCCCCATGGCGAGTACGCGTTCCCACCCGGGCGAGCAGGCGGCGCAGGACCCCATCCGGCTGCTCGCGATCCGTGACACCCCGCTCAGCGTCGACGAGGTCTTCCGCGCGGTGGGGGACGACGCGGCGGGCGGTACGGCGCTCTTCGTGGGCACGGTGCGCGACCACGACGGCGGCGCGTCGGTCGACGCGCTCGGCTACTCCTGCCATCCGTCGGCGGAGGCCGAGCTGCGGCGGGTCGCGGAGAAGATCGTCGCCGGTCATCCGGTGCGCGCGCTGGCCGCCGTCCACCGTGTGGGTGATCTGGAGATCGGAGATCTGGCGGTGGTCGTCGCGGTCTCCTGCCCGCATCGGGCGGAGGCGTTCGAGGCGTGCAGAAAGCTGATCGACGACCTCAAGCACGAGGTGCCGATCTGGAAACACCAGAAGTTCTCGGACGGAACAGAGGAATGGGTGGGCGCGTAGCGCCTCCTTGAGGGGCCTCCACCCGTACGGCCCGATTTGCGTAACCGCCTTCCGGCCAGCAGCGTTGGTGCTGCAGATGGTTAATCTGCTGATCGGTCAGTTCGCAGACACTCATGGTCGGGAGGTCGACATGACCGCGCTCGTCTGGTTGTTGATCCCGCTTTTCGCTGCCGTAGGTGCGGCGATATGGGGAAGCTGGGTCTCCAGGGACCGCACGATAGGAGACATGGCCGAGCTCAACGGCTATGCCCGGTTCCGCGACGCGATGGAGAAGGCGGACACCCGGTCCGAGCCGGTCTGAGTCCGCGGGCCCGCAGGGCCCGTCGGGTCCGGGGCCCGCACCCCCCTGACCTCGTACGGACCGGCCCCGGGGGTGCACTGACGGAGCCTTCCCGTACTGTCGTTCCATGCCACGCCGCACCGCGACGATGCTCGCCTCCACCCTCGTCCTCATCGCGCTGCTCTGTGCGGGTGTGCTCATCAAGGTCCCGTACTCGGAAATGAGCCCGGGACCGACGGTGAACACACTGGGTGAGGCCGGCGGCGAGCCCGTGCTCCAGATCTCCGGTCGTAAGACATACCCGACGTCGGGTCATCTCAATATGACGACGGTCAGGGTCACCGGCGCGGACTACAACATGAATATCGTCGAGGCGGTCTACGGCTGGCTGGCCCACGACAGTGTCGTGGTGCCGCACGACACCCTGTATCCGGACGGCAAGACGGAAGAGCAGTCCACTCAGGAGAACGCCGAGGAGTTCAGCCAGTCCCAGGAGAGCGCCAAGGTCGCCGCCCTGGAAGAGCTGGGCCTTCCGTTCTCCTCCCGCACGATCGTCTCCTCGGTGGTCAAGGAGAGCCCCTCCGAGGGCATCCTGCACGCCGGCGATGTGATCAAGGCCGTGGACGGTACGGAGATCAAGGCGCCCGAGGACGTCGCCGAGCTCGTCACGAAGCACCAGCCGGGTGAGGACGTCGTCTTCACCATCGTGCCGGTCAAGGAGGCCAAGGCCGCGGAGAAGTCCGGCAAGGAGCCGACGGCCACCGAGAAGGTCACGATCACCACACGGAAGTCCGACGAGGGTGACCGCGCGATCGTCGGCATCCAGGCGGGGACGGATCACACGTTCCCGTTCACCATGGACATCAAGCTGGCCGACGTGGGCGGTCCGAGCGCCGGGCTGATGTTCTCCCTCGGCATCGTCGACAAGCTCACGCCCGGGTCGCTGACCGGTGGAAAGTTCGTCGCCGGTACGGGGACGATCGACGACAAGGGCGAGGTCGGCCCGATCGGCGGGATCGAGATGAAGCTCGTCGGCGCGCGGAACGCGGGCGCGCGGTACTTCCTCACGCCCGACCAGAACTGCGCCGCCGCGTCCTCCGACATCCCGAGCGGCCTCACTCTGGTCCGGGTGAAGACGATCAAGGACGCGACGCAGTCGCTGGGGAAGATCCGTAACGGGGACACGACCGGCCTGCCGAGCTGTTCGGCAAACTGACCGGCCGCGTCCGCGCGGGAGGACGAGCCCGTACGGCGCGGTACGGCGCCTGAGGACGCCCGCGGGCTCCTGTCGCCCCCGGGTCGCCGTCGCGCCCGCCCCGCGCCGTCCGTAGGCCTTGCTACGCCTCGAAGGTGGCGGACAGTGCCTCCGCCAGCCCCGGGACGAGCCCGGAGCCCGTGAGGACCTCGTTCGGGGAGTCCTTCTCGCGCAGCCGCAGCGCGGACTCCCGGGCGCCGTCCCGCAGCACGGCCACGGTCATCCGTACCTCCTGGCGCTCGGGGTGTGAGGCGACCCACGCGGCGAGCGCCGTTTCATCCAGATTGTCCGGTACGGATGCTTCCGCCGACGGCGGCAGCATCAGCCGCTCCACGGTCATCGCGCAGCCCGCCACCGCCCCGGGCCACGCGATGGTGCCGAGGAATTCGTCGAGCGGGGTGCCCGCGGGGATCTCGTCCTGCTCCACGGGGGTGAGGGGGGCGGCGGAGCCGCCGTCTTCGTCGAGACCCAACTGGGCCGCGAGTTCGGGTTCGTCGGTGCGCAGCCGCGTGGTGTCGACGAGCGCGAAGAGCCGGGCGGGCTGGTCCCAGCCGAGCGTCGAGGCGTATTCGTCGATTTCGAGCACCGCGCGGGTCAGCGGGCTCGCGGCCATGGGGGTGCCTGAGGGAGAAACAGTGGACATGGTCAATATCCTGCCTCCTTCGGACCCGGATGCGGGAACTAGGTAAAGCCTGAGTAAGTTGAACAGACTGAACCACACGCATTCACACGACCGCGAACTTCGAGGTGCGCACGTTGGCTTTCCAGATGCCGGACCGCGGCGGAGGCCCGACCGGGCCACGGATCAGAGTGGGCCGGCCTTCCCGTCGGGCTCGGACCCTGCTCATGACTTTGGGCGTACTGGCCGTTCTGGCCATGCTCTTCGTCATGTTCGCGGGGTTCTGGACCGACTGGCTCTGGTACCGCTCGGTGAAGTACTCATCGGTTTTCACCACCACTCTCTGGACCAAGATCGGTCTTTTCGCGGTCTTCGGACTGCTGATGACCGTCGCGGTCGGGCTGAACATCTGGCTGGCGCACCGGTTGAGGCCGCCGCTCAGCGCGATGTCCATGGAGCAGCAGAACCTCGACCGTTACCGGATGGGGATCGCGCCGTACAAGAAGTGGGTGCTCCTCGGGATCACCGCGCTGGTCGGGCTGATCGCCGGGGCCTCCGCCGCCGGACAGTGGCGTACGTGGCTGATGTGGATCAACGGGGTCCCCTTCGGCCAGAAGGACCCGCAGTTCAAGATGGACGTGGCGTTCTACGCGTTCGACCTGCCCTGGTACCGCTTCATGCTGGCGTTCGGCTTCGCGGCGACCGTGCTGTCGCTGATCGCCGCCGCGCTGACGCACTACCTGTACGGCGGGCTGCGGATCACCAGCCCCGGCGCGCGGGCCACCGCCGCGGCCACCGGTCATCTCTCGGTGCTGCTCGGTGTCTTCGTCTCGCTCAAGGCCGTCGCGTACTGGCTCGACCGGTACGGCCTGGCCGTGAAGTCCAGCGACTTCAAGGCGACGGGCAACTGGACCGGTCTGCGGTACACGGACGCGAACGCGTTCCTGCCCGCCAAGACGATCCTCTTCTGCATCGCGGTCATCTGCGCCGTGCTGTTCTTCGCGACGCTCTGGCGCCGTACGTGGCAGCTCCCGGTGATCGGCTTCGGCCTGATGGTGCTCTCGGCGATCCTGATCGGCGGTCTCTACCCGGGGATCGTGCAGAAGTTCCAGGTCGAGCCGAACGAGCAGGCCAAGGAAGCCCCGTACATCAAGAAGAACATCGACGCGACGCGCGAGGCGTACGGCATCGATACCGCCGATGTGCAGGACTACGGGGGCAAGGGCGACCCGGACAAGAAGGCCGAGCAGCGCAAGGCGGCCGACACGGCGGCCAGCTACCGGCTGGTCGACCCGAATGTCGTCTCGCCCGCGTTCCAGCAGCTTCAGCAGGAGCGTAAGTACTACCAGTTCCCCTCCACGCTGGACGTCGACCGGTACCCCGGCCCCGACGGCAAGCCGCAGGACACGGTCGTCGGTCTGCGTGAGCTGAACATCACCGGTATCCCGAAGCGCAACTGGATCAACGATCACTTCACGTACACCCATGGGTACGGGCTGATCGCGTCCAAGGGCACGAACACGGTGACGGACGAGAACGAGGGCACCATCGGCGCCCCCGACTTCACCGAGTCCGGCCTGCCGACCACCGGTGAGATCCCCAAGTACGAGCAGCGCGTCTACTACGGGGAGAAGACCGAGCAGTACTCGATCGTGGGCGGCCCGCAGAAGGAGCTGGACTACGAGAAGAACGGCGAGCAGACCACGAGCTACAAGGGGAAGAGCGGCGTCGACCTCTCCAACCCGCTGAACCGCGCGGCGTACGCCGTGGCCTTCAGCGAGCCCCAGATGCTCTACTCCGGCGCCATCGGCGACGGCTCGCGGATTCTGTACAACCGCACGCCCAAGGAGCGCGTCGAGGCGGTCGCACCCTGGCTGACCATCGACGGCGACGCGTATCCCGCCGTGGTCGACGGCCGGATCCAGTGGATCGTCGACGCGTACACGACGACGAACGGCTACCCGTACGCGTCCCGTACGACGCTCGGCGACACCACGGCCGACTCGCTGACCGACAGTCAGCGCGCGGTCGTCGCCCAGCAGAACCAGGTCAACTACATCCGGAACTCGGTGAAGGCCACCGTCGACGCGTACGACGGCTCGGTCAACCTGTACCAGTGGGACACCGAGGACCCGGTGCTCAAGACCTGGATGAAGGCGTTCCCGGGCACGGTGAAGCCGAAGGCCGAGATCGACGCGACGCTCAAGGACCACCTGCGCTACCCGCAGGACATGTTCAAGGTGCAGCGGGAACTCCTCACCCGGTACCACGTCACGGACCCCGCCCAGTTCTACAGCGGCAGTGACGCGTGGCAGGTGCCGGACGACCCGACCACCAAGGACAGCAACTCGGTCCCGCCGTACTACCTGAGCCTGAAGATGCCCGGCCAGGACGATCAGAAGTTCTCGCTGACGACGACCTTCACGCCCAACGGGCGCCCCAACCTGGGGGCGTTCATGGCGGTGGACGCCGACGCCACCAGCACGGACTACGGCAAGATCAGAGTGCTGAGGGTGACGTCCACGGTCCAGGGCCCGCAACAGGTGCAGAGCGAGCTGAACGGTGTGCCTGAAGTCGCCGAGTTCGTGAGGAACCTGAGAGGCACCGACTCGGACATCGAGTACGGCAACCTCCTGACGGTGCCGCTCGACGGAGGCTTCCTCTACATCGAGCCGGTGTACGCGCGCGGTGGCAGTGCCAACTATCCGCTGCTGAAGAAGGTGGCCGTCTCCTACGGAGGCAAGCCGGTCTTCAAGGACACCCTTCCGGAGGCGCTGAACGCGGTGTTCGGCGCGGAGAGTACGGAGCCGCCGGGCACCACGGAGCCGCCGGGCGACACCACCACGCCGCCGGCCACCGGCGACAAGGCCCTCCAGCAGGCCATCGCGGACGCCCAGAAGGCGTACGAGGCGGGCGAGGAGGCGCTGAAGAAGCCGGACTGGGACGCGTACGCCAAGGCCCAGAAGGACCTGCAGAGCGCGCTCGAACGGGCCGCCAAGGCGAAGCCCGGAGCGGGCGGCGGGGACGCCGGTGACTCCGGCGCCGGCTCCAGCAGCACGGGCAGGGCCGGTTCCGGCAGCTCGGACGGCGGTGGCGATACGAGCTGACCTGGCAACACCTCCGCCCCGTGGTACGGTTGGAACACAACGACGCGGGGTGGAGCAGCTCGGTAGCTCGCTGGGCTCATAACCCAGAGGTCGCAGGTTCAAATCCTGTCCCCGCTACGGCGAAGTCAAGGGCCCGGATCCTTCTAGGATCCGGGCCCTTGCCATGTGCCCGTCCCAACTGGGTAGTAGATGGGCTCAGTTGTTCTCCGGCGGGTTTGATCTGTCTCTCTGTGGGCATGTCGACAAAACGCTGTAGTGACCTTGTGGGGCGCGGTATACCGGCTGTACGCGGCCGGCGGGTGGTGCGACGATGGAAAATGTGGGGGATAGGGCAACTCTGTTGGAGACAGGGCGGTATGTGCAGTCACACGTGAATGACGCGGCCGGTGGGACCGGAGCCGCCGACGGGGCCGACACCGAGGCCGAGGCGAGACACCGCCGCGCCGCCGACGCCGGGGACACCGCGTCGATGAGCGTGCTCGGCGCCCTGCTGCTGCGTCGCGGCGATCTCGACGGCGCCGAGCCGTACCTGCGGGCCGCGACCGGCGAGGGCGACCGTGCCGCCGCCAACAACCTCGGCGTCCTCCTGCACCAGCGCGGCTACGTCGACGAGGCCGCCGGCTGGTGGCGGATCGCCGCCGTCGCCGGGTCCGCCCCGGCGGCCCACGCCCTCGGCCGCCACTACCGCGAACTCGGCGACGAACCCGCCGCCGAGTACTGGCTGCGCCAGTCCGCCGAGCAGGGCCACGCGCTGGGCGCCTACGCCCTCGCCGACCTGCTGGAGCACCGCAGCGACGTCGGGGCCGAGCGCTGGCTGCGCGCCGCCGCAGAGCAGGGGCACCGCGAGGCGGCCTACCGGCTCGCCCGCGCACTGGAGCGCAGAGCCCGCGAGAGCGCCCGCTCCGGAGCCGACGTGGTCTACCGGGCCGGTACGGCCGGGCCGTCCCCCCGTGGCCGCCGTACGGGCCAGGAGCCGCTGCTCTCCATGGACCCCTTCACCAGTACCGACCCCCGGATGCCCGCCTACACCGGGACACCGGGCCCCGCCACCCTCGGCTCCGGGCCCGCGGCCTCCCTCGTCGGCGAGGCCGCACAGTGGTACCAGCAGGCCGCCGCGCGTGGCCACCGCCGCGCCGCGCTGCACCTCGGCGCGATCCTGGAGCGGCGCGGCGAGCTGAAGCAGGCCGGCCGCTGGTACCTCAGCGCCGCCAAGGACGGCGAGGCGCGGGCCGCCTGCGCCCTCGGCTTCCTGCTGCGCGACGCCGGGGACGAGGAGAGCGCCGCCGTCTGGTGGCTGCGTGCCGCCCAGGAGGGCGACGGGAACGCCGCCAACGCCCTCGGCGCGCTCCACGCGGCACGGGGCGAGTCGCAGACCGCCGAGCGCTGGTACCGCGCCGCCATGGACGCGGGCGACGTCAACGGCGCGTACAACCTCGGGCTGCTCTGCGCCGCCCAGGACCGTACCGTCCAGGCCGAGCAGTGGTACCGCCGCGCCGCCTACGCGGGCCACCGCGAGGCCGCCAACGCCCTCGCCGTCCTGCTCCTCCAGGCCGACGACCCGACGGGCGCCGAGCCCTGGTTCTCCAAGGCCGCCGAGGCGGGCAGCGTGGACGCCGCGTTCAACCTCGGCATCCTGTACGCGGGCCGCGACGACGACGGCGCGGCCCTGCGCTGGTACGAGCGCGCCGCCGCGGCCGGGCACACCGAAGCGGCCCTCCAGGTCGGCATCGCCCGGCTGCGCGACGGCGACGACCGCACCGCCGAGCGGCACCTCCGCTGCGCGGCGGGCGGCGGCAGCGCGGAGGCCGCCTTCCGGCTGGCCACCGTCCTCGACCAGCGCGAGCCGCCGCCCGGGCCGCCCGCGCTCGGCGAGCCGTACGGCGTGAAGAGCGAGTGCGAGCAGTGGTACGAGCGCGCCGCCGAGCAGGGCCACCGGCGCGCCCAGGTGCGCGTCGGCATGCTCGCCGCCGCCCGGGGCGACATCAACGAGGCCGCCCGCTGGTACCGGGAGGCCGCGGAGGCCGGCAGCCGCAACGGCGCCTTCAACCTCGGGCTGCTCCTGGCCCGCGAGGGCGGCGAGCGGGAGGCCGCGCTGTGGTGGACCAGGGCCGCCCAGGCGGGGCACGGCAGGGCGGCGCTGCGGCTCGCGCTGCTGGCCGCGCGCCGGGGCGAGCTGACCGAGGGGCAGCGCTGGTGCGCGCGCGCCGTCGAGCTGGGCCCGGCGGAGGTCGCGGAGCGCGCGGCGCGGCTGCGCGAGGCGCTGCACCAGGAGCTGACCGCGTGAGCCGGGTCACCAGGCGCCGCGCCGCGCGGCCCTTACCGTGTGACCTGCGCCGATGGCGTCGGGTCCGCACGGGAAGGGATTTGCACCGCCCGGCACCCGTGACGTAATGTTTCATTCAACGGCGCGGGGTGGAGCAGCTCGGTAGCTCGCTGGGCTCATAACCCAGAGGTCGCAGGTTCAAATCCTGTCCCCGCTACTGAAGACCTGAGGCCCGGATCTCATCACGAGATCCGGGCCTCAGGCATGTGCGCGGTGAACGCGAGCCGGAACAGACGAAAGGCCCCGCCTCCGGGGCCTTTCCGTCACGCGGACGCGCAGTGGGGGCAGGTGCCCCGGTACGTCATCTCGACGTCCGAGACCGTGAAACCGAAGCGTTCACCGGCCGGCAGATCTGCCAGCGGGTCGCCCGTCGGATGGACGTCCCTGATCGCACCGCACCCCGCGCACACCAGATGGTGGTGCGGCCGGTGCGCGTTCGGGTCGTAGCGCTTGGCGCGGCGGTCCGTCGAGACCTCGATGACCTCGCCCAGCGTCACCATCTCGCCCAGCGTGTTGTAGACGGTCGCGCGGGAGATCTCCGGGAGCCTCGCCACGGCCCGTTCGTGCACCTCGTCGGCGGTCAGATGGACATGGTCCCCATCGAGGACCTCGGCCACGACGCGTCGCTGCGCCGTCACACGCCAGCCACGTTCGCGAAGTCGTTCCAACAGGTCACTCATGAAATCCAGCCTAACAGTGAAGAGACCCAGGTTCCGAACGAGTGTGACTTTGGATGCTCACTTGACTTGGATAAAGTCCATTGTAGGATCTGGAGCAGAGTCCGGGAGGGACGGGATTCGCACCGATCGACGCAGGAGGCGTACGTGACGCAGGGACCGCTCACCACCGAGGCCGGGGCTCCGGTCGCCGACAACCAGAACAGCGAGACCGCGGGCGTCGGCGGCCCCGTACTGGTCCAGGACCAGGCGCTGCTGGAGAAGCTCGCGCACTTCAACCGGGAGCGCATCCCCGAGCGTGTCGTGCACGCCCGCGGCGCCGGCGCCTACGGCACCTTCACGCTGACCCGGGACGTCTCGCGCTGGACGCGGGCGAAGTTCCTCTCCGAGGTAGGCAAGGAGACGGAGACGTTCCTGCGCTTCTCCACCGTCGCGGGCAACCTGGGCTCCGCGGACGCGGTGCGCGACCCCCGCGGTTTCGCGCTGAAGTTCTACACCGAAGAGGGAAACTACGACCTCGTCGGCAACAACACCCCGGTGTTCTTCGTCAAGGACGCCATCAAGTTCCCCGACTTCATCCACACCCAGAAGCGCGATCCGTACACCGGCTCGCAGGAGGCGGACAACGTCTGGGACTTCTGGGGGCTGTCGCCCGAGTCCACCCACCAGGTGACCTGGCTCTTCGGCGACCGCGGCATCCCGGCGACGCTGCGCCACATGAACGGGTACGGCTCGCACACGTTCCAGTGGAACAACGAGGCCGGCGAGGTCTTCTGGGTCAAGTACCACTTCAAGACCGACCAGGGCATCGAGAACCTGACCTCGCGGGAGGCCGCGGTACTCGCCGGCCAGGACCCCGACTCGCACCAGCGCGACCTGCGTGAGGCCATCGAGCGAGGGGACTTCCCGTCCTGGACGGTGCAGGTCCAGATCATGCCGGCGGCCGACGCCGCGACGTACCGCTTCAACCCGTTCGACCTGACCAAGGTCTGGCCGCACGAGGACTACCCGCCGATCGAGATCGGCAGGCTGGAACTCAACCGCAACCCGGAGAACATCTTCGCCGAGGTCGAGCAGTCGGTCTTCTCGCCGGCCCACTTCGTGCCCGGCATCGGCCCGTCCCCGGACAAGATGCTCCAGGGCCGGCTCTTCGCCTACGGCGACGCCCACCGCTACCGCGTCGGCGTCAACGCCGACCACCTGCCGGTCAACCGCCCGCACGCCACCGAGGCGCGCACGAACAGCCGGGACGGCTCCCTGTACGACGGCCGCCACAAGGGCGCCCGGAATTACGAGCCGAACAGCTTCGGCGGCCCCTTCCAGACGGACCGGCCGCTCTGGCAGTCGACGGCGGTCACCGGCGGCACGGGCAACCACGAGGCTCCGAGCCACGCCGAGGACGACGACTTCGTCCAGGCGGGCACCCTCTACCGCCTGATGGCGGAGGACGAGAAGGGCCGCCTGATCGACAACCTGGCCGGCTTCATCTCCGAGGTCTCGCGCGACGATATCGCCGAGCGCGCGATCGGCAACTTCCGCCGGGCGGACGGTGACTTCGGCAAGCGGCTGGACGCCGCGGTCCAGGCCCTGCGCGGCTGACAGGGGCCGCCTGCTGAAGACGGAAGGGGCCGGTTCCTCCGGGAGCCGGCCCCTTCCGCCACCCTCGGGGGCGTCCGGAGGCAGCGCCGGTTCAGCCGGTCAGGACGGCTGTTTCGCGCCGGACCGGGGCCCAGCAGCGGAGGATGTCGCGTACGGAGACGATGCCGACGGGCTCGCGCTCGTCGAGCACGATCAGATGACGGAAGCCGCCGGTCGACATGGCCGCCGCGGCCTCTTCGAGCGTCCAGACCGGCGAGGCGAAGACGACGTCGGTCGTGGTGTGCGAACAGGCGGTCTCGACGTCCGGGCTCTGGCCCGCGCCGAGCGAGTTGAGAATGTCACGTTCGGTGAGGATGCCGATACCGCAGTGATCGGTGTCGAGGACGACGGCGGCGCCGATGCGGCGGGCCGACATCAGCCCGGCGGCCTGGCGGAGCGTATGCGTGGGCCCGATGGTCAGAACCACCGAGCTCATGGCGTCACGGACAAGCATGGGGTGGAGCCACCTCCTTGGTGAGCCGGTTTCCGGGTCCCGGGGGAGCGGGGGACCCTGGAGAAACGATTCACAAGTTCACAAGTGGGGGAGGTCTTCAGGGTGACACGGTTGCGCTGAGTCAACAAGGGGGCGGGCGGGGCATGGCCGGGGGCGCCCATAAACCAGACAAACACCCCCCCTTTTTTTGAGGGCTCGGTTCGCCTCCGGGGCGCTTGCCGCGCTCATCAGCGGCCTCCGGCCGCAGGCACCGCCGACGGTCGACCGTACTCGCCCCGCCCCCTCGCCTGGTCGGCCGTTGGCGTCGATCTGCCGCGCCCCGGAGGCGAGCCGAGCCTCCAAAAAATCAGTAGCGCTGATTCAGGTAGCCCAGGAGTTCTTCGTGGAGGACGCCGTTCGACGCCGCCGCGTTGCCGCTGTGCGGGCCCCGGCGGCCGTCCAGGCCGGTGAAGCTGCCGCCCGCCTCCTCGACGACGATCGCGGTGGCCGCCATGTCCCAGAGCGACAGTTCCGGCTCCGCGCACATGTCCACCGAGCCCTCGGCGACCATCATGTAGGGCCAGAAGTCGCCATAACCGCGCGTTCGCCAGCACGCCCTGGACAGGTCGAGGAAACCGTCGAGCCGGCCCTGTTCCTCCCAGCCGGTGAGCGAGGAGTACGCGAACGACGCGTCCGGTACGCGCGAGACGTCCGAGACGCGCAGCCGGGTCGCCGACGACAGACTGCGCCCCGTGTAGGCGCCGCCGCCCTTCGCGGCCCACCAGCGGCGGCCCAGCGCGGGCGCGGACACCACGCCGACGACCGGCTCGTAACCGCCCTCACCTGCGACCATCAGTGCGATGAGCGTCGCCCAGACCGGCACGCCGCGTACATAGTTCTTCGTGCCGTCGATCGGGTCGATGACCCAGCGGCGCGGGCCGGTGCCCTCGACGCCGTACTCCTCGCCCAGGATCGCGTCGCGTGGCCTCGCCCGCTGGAGATTGCCGCGGATCAGTTCCTCGGCCGCCTTGTCGGCCTCACTGACCGGGGTCATGTCCGGTTTCGTCTCGACCTTGAGGTCCAGGGCCTTGAACCGGTCCATCGTCGCGGCGTCGGCGGCGTCCGCCAGTACGTGGGCGAGACGCAGGTCATCGTGGTAGTCGGACATGCACGCCACAGTATCCACCGGGGCGGTGCCGCTGCCACGGGCCCCTTCGGCCGGAACCCGACGACGGTCTTGACAGTGAGCGACGGTCCGTCAACTCTGTGCGCAGAGCCGCACGGCCCCGGAGGCGACGATGCCCAGCGCGCGTGAAGCCCTGCTCAGTGCTGCCCTTTCGGCCCTCGCCGACCAGCCGTGGTCCGCGGTGCGCATGGTCGATGTGGCGGCGGCGGGCGGGGTCTCCCGGCAGACCCTGTACAACGAGTTCGGCAGCAAGGACGGTCTGGCCCGCGCCCTCGTACGGCGCGAGGCCGACCGCTATCTGCACGGTGTGGAACGGCTGCTGCGTGAACGTGCCGACGCCGCCGACCGGCTGGTCGCGGTCGCCGAGTGGACGGTCGGGGAGGCGCGCGCCCGGCCGCTGTTACGGGCGCTGCTCACCGGCTGCTGGGGAGAGTGGCTGCCCGCCCCGCGCCCCGCGCGCGCCGGCGCCACCCCGTCCGGCATCCCGGCGCAGCGGCGCGCCGACGCGGGGCCGCCCGCGACCACCGAGCTGGTGGCGCTCGTACGGGACAGGTCCGCGGCGGCGCTGGATCCCACCCGTAAGGACCACGGGCGTCCGGAGCACGGCCGTACCGAACACGGGCACGGGGGCCATGCCGGGCCGGCCGGCCACAGCCGGTTCGCCGCGTACGGCCGTACCGAACTGCTCTACCGCTGCGAACTGGCCATGCGGCTCGCGCTCGCCCATCTCGTCGCGCCTGGCGCCGAGCCCGTGGGCCCGCTGGTCCGCACCGCCGTCACGGCGTCGCCGTCCGCGCTGCTCAGTGCGCCGAGCCCGAGAGCTGGAGCCCGATGACGCCGACGATCACCAGCGAGATGGAGACGAGTTTGAGTACGGACACGATGTCGCCCAGGAAGACCATGCCGTAGATCGCCGTACCGGCCGCGCCGATGCCCGTCCACACCGCGTACGCGGGGCCCACGTCGAGCTTCCGCAGGGCGAGCGTCAGCAGTCCGAAGCTGCCGAGCGCGAAGGCCGCGAAGGCGATCGTCGGCCAGAGCCGGGTGAATCCGTGGGACAGCTTGAGACAGACGGCGAAACCGGTTTCCAGGATCCCCGCCACCACAACGAGCAGCCACGCCATGTCACACGTCTCCCCACGTCAGTGACGGCCCCGCCGGCCTGCCGGCAGGCACTGACGACCGTCTGTGACCAACTGTCCCACCTGGTGTGATTATGCCCTTACCAGTCGCCCGGGTCGGCAAACGTGGCCACGGCCCGGTGCGGTCAGTCTCCCTCGCGTCGCTCCCGCGTGGAGAGCAGCCGCCGGAGCGAGTACAGCCGCGCGGGATCGGCGTGGCCCTCGGCCACCCAGGCGTCGAGCGCGCACTCCGCCTCGTCGTGGCTGCACGCGCGCGGGCACCCCTCCGTACCCGGTACGAGGTCGGGGAAGGCGAGGACGACCCGCGACGGGTCGACGTGGTGGAGCCCGAAGGAGCGGATGCCGGGGGTGTCGATCACCCAGCCCTCCGCCTTGGCCAGCGGCAGCGCGAGCGCCGAGGTGGTGGTGTGCCGGCCGCGCCCCGTCACGGCGTTGACGTCGCCGGTGATCCTCTGCCGGTCGTCCGGTACGAGCGCGTTGACCAGGGTCGTCTTGCCGACGCCCGAGTGGCCGACGAAGGCGGTGACCCGGCCGTCGAGGTATTCGCGTACGAGATCGGCGGCGTGCCCGCTCATCAGTTCGTCCCGCCGTGTGACGACATGGCGGATGCCGAGCGCCCGGTAGGTCTCCAGCAGCTGATCCGGCGGTGCGAGATCGGACTTGGTGAGGACGAGGAGCGGTTCGAGGCCGCCGTCGAACGCCGCGACCAGACAGCGGTCGATCAGCCGGGGGCGCGGCTCCGGGTCGGCGAGCGCGGTGACCACGGCGAGCTGGTCGGCGTTGGCGACGACCACGCGCTCGTACGGGTCGTCGTCGTCGGCCGTACGACGCAGCACGGAGCGGCGCTTCTCGATCCGTACGATCCGGGCGAGGGTGTCCTTCTTGCCGGACAGGTCCCCGACCAGGAAGACCTGGTCCCCGACGACGGCGGCCTTGCGGCCCAGCTCGCGCGCCTTCATCGCGAGGATGACCCGGTCCTCGACGAGACAGGTCAGCCGGCCGCGGTCGACGGTCAGGACCATGCCCTCGGACGCGTCCTCGTGCTTGGGCCTGATGTTCGTGCGCGGCCGGTTGCCCTTGGGGTTGGGGCGGGAGCGGATGTCGTCCTCGTCGGGGTTCTTGCCGTAGCGCCGCATGCCCTCAGGCTCCCGCTCCCGCGAGCATCTCTGTCCACATCCGCGGGAAGTCGGGCAGGGTCTTGGCGGTCGTGGAGACGTTCTCGATCTCCACCCCGGGCACGACGAGGCCGATGATCGCACCGGCCGTGGCCATGCGGTGGTCGTCGTACGTGTGGAACACCCCGCCGTGCAGCGGGCGCGGCCGGATGTGCAGCCCGTCCGCGGTCTCGGTGACGTCGCCGCCCAGCTCGTTGATCTCCTTGGTGAGCGCGGCCAGCCGGTCCGTCTCGTGGAGCCGCAGATGGGCGACGCCGCGCAGGGTGGACGGCGAGTCGGCGAGCGCGGCGACGGCCGCGATGCCGGGCGTCAGCTCGCCGACCTCGCTCAGGTCGAGGTCGACGCCGTGGATCCGGCCGGAACCGGTGAGGGTGAGGCTGGTGGACCCGGCGGTCCCGGTGAACTCGCAGGAGCCGCCCATCGCGGTGAAGATCTCGCGCAGCGCGTCACCCGGCTGGGTGGTCCGCGCGGGCCAGTCGGGGACGGTCACCCGGCCGCCGGTGATCAGCGCTGCGGCCAGGAACGGCTGGGCGTTGGACAGATCGGGCTCGACCGTCAGATCGCGGCCGAGGAGCGCGCTGGGGGAGACCCGCCAGACGTTCGGCTCGCCGCCCGTCTCGGGCTCGTCGACCTGCGCGCCGACCCCGCGCAGCATGTCGACGGTCATCCGGATGTGCGGCAGGGAGGGGAGTACGGAGCCGGTGTGCCGTACCTCCACGCCCTGGTTGAAGCGCGGTGCGGAGAGCAGCAGCGCCGAGACGAACTGGGAGGACGCCGAGGCGTCGATCTCGACCGTGCCGCCGTCCAGCGCGCCGCCGCCGTGCACGGTGAGCGGGAGCGAGCCGCGGTCGTCGTCGTCGATCCGGGCGCCGAGGACGCGCAGCGCGTCGATGACGCTGTGCAGGGGGCGCTCGTACGAGCGGGGGTCGCCGTCGAAGCGGACGGGTCCGTCGGCGAGGGTCGCCACGGGCGGCAGGAAGCGCATCACCGTACCGGCGTTGCCGACGTCGACCGAGGCCGGGCCGTGCAGCCCGGCGGGGATCACGCGCCACGCCTCGCCGCTGGGGCCGCCGGCGGTGCCGCCGGAGCTGGACGAGACGGTCTCCTCGATGCCGACGCCCATCGCGCGCAGCGCCTCCGCCATGAGCAGCGTGTCGCGGGAGCGCAGCGGACGGCGCAGCCAGCCGGGCTCGGCGGCCAGCGCGGCGAGGACGAGACCGCGGTTGGTGACCGATTTCGATCCGGGCACGGTGACCGTCGCTTCGACGGCCCCGCTCGCGTAGGGGGCGGGCCAGTGGGCGGACTGCACGGAGCTCTCGGTCATGCCCCACACTTTAGTGGCTCTTGACGGAGCCCGATCCTGATCAAATGCGTGGCAACCCGGGCGTACACCCCGCGTCGTGACCACGTGTGGAGGCCGGTGAGGACCACCGGGCCGGCGGCCGGCCGGCGGTCAGAGGTCCAGCAGCCAGCGTCCGCCGCCGATCAGGGAGCAGAGCGAGACGGCGTGGAAGAAGAGCAGCCACAGGGTGGGCGGCGTGTGGGTGAGCCGGCCGAGCTGGTCCGCGTCCGAGTCCCCGGCGCCGCCGTACCGCCGCTTCGCCTGGAGCTCGAAGGCCGGGCGCACCCCGCCGAGGAGCAGGAACCAGACGGCGGTGTACGCGAACGCCGCCTGGACGTCGGGGCTGGTCAGCCAGGAGATGAGGAGGAAGGCGGCGCCGGTGACGATCACGGTGAGCGCCCCGTACGCGTTACGGATCATCACCAGCATCGCGAGCAGCAGCGCGGTCGCCAGCCACAGCAGCAGGGTGATGTGGTCGGCGGCGAGCAGCCAGGCGCCGCCGAGTCCCAGCAGGGGTGGGGCGGTGTAGCCGGCGGCGGCCGTGAGGATCATGCCGAGGCCGGTGGGCCTTCCCCGGCTGACGGTGAGCCCCGAGGTGTCGGAGTGCAGCCGTATTCCGTCGAGTCTGCGCCCCGTGACCAGGGCTATCAGCCCGTGGCCGCCCTCGTGCGCGATTGTGATCGCGTTGCGCGAGAGCCGCCACAGCGCGCGGGGCACGACGGCGATGAGCGCGACGACCGCTGTGACGATCATCAGCCACTCGTCCGGAGGGGACTGGGTGCCGAAGACGCGATCCCAGAGATCGCCGAGAGAGGTCGGGTCGATGCTGGCCATTTCTCGGGCGGCTCCTCAACTGGATGTGCGTCGTGGCAGTCTGGCACTCATACGCGGTACGGGGTAAAGACGCTCACCCGCCGCCCGCCGTTCCGGCGGACGAGAACGCACAGGCAGTTCATAAGGCCGGTCTGCGACTGCCGGCCGGTCCAAGGTGGTGATGGGGAATGTGCGGCAGGTACGCGGCGAGCCGCCGGCCCGAGGAGCTTCAGGAGATCTTCGGGGTCGAGAAGTGGGAGCCGGAGGAGACGCTCGCCCCGGACTGGAACGTGGCGCCGACCAAAGAGGTCTACGCGGTCCTTGAGCGCCCCTTGAAGGACGCACCCACGCCGCGGCCCGTGCGCCAGCTCCGGCGGCTCAGGTGGGGGCTCGTACCGTCCTGGTCGAAGACGCCCGAGGGCGCCGCCCGGATGATCAACGCGCGGGCCGAGACCGTCCACGAGAAGCCGTCCTTCCGCCGGCCCTTCGCCTCGCGGCGGTGCATCCTGCCCGCCGACGGCTACTACGAGTGGGTCACCGGCCCCGACGAGCGCCGGCTGGAGGAACAGGGCAAGAAGAAGCGGACGCGCAAGCAGCCGTACTTCGTGACCCCCGCGGACGGCTCCGTGATGGCGCTGGCCGGGATGTACGAGTTCTGGCGCGACCCGACCCTGCCGCCCGACCATCCGCTGGCCTGGTGGGCGACCTGCTCGGTGATCACCACGGAGGCGGAGACGACCCCGCTCGGGGTGGCCCCGGCGGAGGGCCCCGGGACGCTGGCCGAGATCCACCCCCGGATGCCGCTGATGCTGACCCCGGACCGCTGGGACGCCTGGCTGGACCCCTCCCGTACGGACCCGGACGACCTGCTGGGGCTGCTGACGCCGCCGCCGGCCGGGCTGATGCGGGCGTACCCGGTCACCACGGAGGTCAGCAGCGTGCGCAACAACGGGCCCGAGCTGCTGGCGGAGCTGGCCGCGCCGGAGGAGAGCACGCTGTTCTGAAGATCCTTTCCCGGGCGGCAGGATGGACCGGGTGACCACAGACACCGAGACCGTCGCCACCCCCGCCGGGGACGCCAGGATCACCTGGCACCCCGCCCCGCGTCCGCGTCTCGTCCTCGCCCTCGGCCATGGCGCGGGCGGCGGGATCGAGGCGCGCGACCTGCGGGCCCTCGCCGCGGCGCTGCCCCCGCTCGGGGTGACCGTCGCCCTGGTGGAGCAGCCGTGGCGGGTGGCCGGGAAGAAGGTGGCGCCCGCGCCCGCGACCCTGGACACCGGCTGGCGGGCGCTGTGGCCCGCACTGGCGCGGCGGGAGCCGGGAATCGGGCTCGTCGCGGGCGGGCGCAGCGCGGGGGCGCGCGTGGCCTGCCGTACGGGGCGCGAGCTGGGCGCCCGCGCCGTACTCGCGCTGAGCTTCCCGCTGCACCCGCCGGGCCGCCCGGAGAAGTCCCGGGCCGCCGAGCTGCTGGGCTCCGGGGTGCCCACCCTGGTCGTTCAGGGAGGGAACGACCCCTTCGGGAAGCCCGCGGAGTTTCCTGAGCCCTCAGAGTCCACCGGACCGGAGCCCTCCGAGTCCGCCGCGTCCCTGGGCGGAGCCGGCTACGGGCTTCTTGAGGTGCCGTACGGCGACCACTCCTTCGCCGTACCCGAGCGGGCGCCCCTCGGGCAGGACGAGGCTCTGGAAACGATCACCGGGGGCGTGGCCGCCTGGCTGGACGGGCTCGGCCCGGCCTGATCCGCCACGAGAGCCACGGCAGTGGAGCCACGGCAGTGGAGCCGCCGCACGGGAGGCCCCGGCAGGAGGGGCACCGGATCGTCCGGGCGGGAATGATGCGCACGGGGGCGCTGTTGTGACGAACATCGGTACTCAGCGCATCGAAAGGGAGTCCGTCGTATGGGTTCGACCATATGCCCGCGCCGCTCAGACGCCACTGACCTGGAGTGGACTGTGCTTTCCGCGGCCAGGAACGCCCCCGGTCGGGCCGGCGCCGGGACGGACCGACAGGCCCCGTCCCAGCAAGGTCGACTATTCTCCGATTCGAGTGGGTCCGCATTCGGATCCGCCACAGCGTTGGAGGAGGTGGGTCCGGTCACTGGGACCGACGGAGCGACCGACGACGGCCACATCGAAGAGACCACTGCCGAGCGCAACGCCCGCTTCGAGCGGGACGCCCTGGGCTACCTCGATCAGATGTACTCGGCCGCGCTGCGCATGACGCGCAATCCGGCCGACGCCGAGGACCTGGTGCAGGAGACCTATGCCAAGGCGTACGCCTCTTTCCACCAGTTCCGTGAGGGCACCAACCTCAAGGCGTGGATGTACCGCATCCTCACGAACACCTTCATCAACTCGTACCGCAAGAAGCAGCGGGAACCCCAGCGCAGCGCCGCCGAGGAGATCGAGGACTGGCAGCTCGCACGCGCCGAGTCGCACATGTCGACCGGGCTGCGCTCCGCCGAGTCGCAGGCGCTGGACCACCTTCCGGACTCCGATGTGAAGTCGGCGCTCCAGGCGATTCCGGAGGAGTTCCGCATCGCCGTTTATCTCGCCGATGTAGAGGGCTTTGCCTACAAGGAGATCGCGGACATCATGGGGACACCCATCGGTACGGTGATGTCACGACTCCACCGTGGCCGCCGCCAGTTGCGCGGCATGCTGGAGGATTACGCCCGCGACCGCGGGCTCGTCCCGGCGGGTGCCGGGGAGTCGTCGGACGATCGGAAAGGTTCGGGCTCATGAGCTGCGGAGGGCCGCATGAGACGGATTGCGCCGAGGTTCTCGACCACCTCTACGAGTTCCTCGACCGGGAGATGCCCGACAGCGACTGCACCAAGTTCGAGGTCCACTTCGAGGAGTGCTCCCCGTGCCTGGAGAAGTACGGCCTTGAGCAGGCCGTGAAGAAGCTGGTGAAACGGTGCTGCGGGCACGACGACGTACCGGCCGACCTGCGCTCCAAGGTACTGGGGCGGATCGACCTGATCCGGTCGGGCGAGGCGGTGCCCGACCATGACGTGTCGGTGTCGGCGAGCGGGGACGACGTGTCGACGACATCCGTCACCACCGCCGCGCGGGCCCGGCCGTCCGGCAGCGATCTGCCGGGTGTCGCCAAGGAGTGAGCCGGGCGCCGTCCCGCCGTCCGCGACGGACGGCGCGACCACCGGTGCCATGACGGGGGCGTATCGCACAGAGTGCGGTGCGCCCCCGTCACGGTTCATAGCACCTTTTTCACCCGAAGGTGCTAATCGGCGCCAACTACCCGATGATCGCCCCCCAACTCGCTAGCCTGACCCTCTGTTTGGGCGGAGCCGAGGGAGGGGCGGAGACGCGTGAGGGCCATACGGGGAGCGGCGCGCGCGTACATCCTGGTGACCGCGGTCTGCGCCGCCGCCTGTGTCCAGCCCGCCCTGCGCGACCCCGGCTCCACGCCCTGGCTCGCGGCCGGGCTGCTCGCCGCCCTCTACGCGCTCTGCGAGCTGCCCGCGCGCTGCCGCGTCCTCGGGCGCTCGCTGAACGGCTCCGTACCCGTCGCCGCCGGGTCGTTCTTCCCCGTACTGCTCGCCGCCGCCCTGCTGCTGCCGCCCGCCGCCGCGGCGCTGGTCGCCGTGCCGGGCGCGCTGCTCGGCCGGATCGAGCAGCGCCCGCGGAGCGCCCGGCGGGTCTGGCGCGCGGCCCAGCTCGCCCTCGCCACCTGGGCGGCTTCCCGGGCCCAGGTGCTCTTCGGCGGGCCCGTGGCGCTCGGCGGCGGGGGGTACGGGCTCACGGTGCCCGACTTCCCGTACGTCCTGCTCCCCGCGGGCGCCGCCGCCCTCGCCTTCTGCCTGGTGCTCACCGCGCTGGACGGCTCGATCCTCGTCGTCGCCGAACGGATGGAGCCGCGCGCCGCCTGGCGCGGACTGCTCGCCGGCTCCCTCGCCCCGCACGCCGCGCACGGGCTGGCCGGGCTGATGATGGCCGTCCTGTGGCGCAGTCCGTACGGGCCGCTCTCCGCGCTGCTGGTCCTGCTGCCGATGTACATCTCCTGCTGGGTCTTCGCCCAGTACCACCGCGAGCGAGCCGCCCACCAGGCCACCATCAGGGCGCTCGTCCAGGCGGTCGACATCAAGGACACGTACACCCGGGGACACAGTGAGCGCGTGGGCCACGCCTCCGTACTGATCGCCCAGGAGATGGGCATGGAGCGGGAGCGGATCGAAGTCCTCCGCTTCGCCGGGATCCTGCACGACGTCGGCAAGCTCGGCGTGCCGACCCGGGTGCTGCGCAAGGACGGCCCCCTGACGCCCGAGGAGCGCCGCGTCATCGAGCTGCACCCCGAGTACGGACACGAGATGGTGCGCGGCATCGCCTTCCTGGGCGAGGCGCGGGGCGCGATCCTCCACCACCACGAGCGGCTGGACGGCGGCGGCTACCCGTACGGGCTCGCCGGGGACCGGATCCCCGAGTTCGCGCGGGTGGTGGCGGTGGCCGACGCCTTCGACGCGATGACCTCGACCCGCTCGTACCGGCGCGGACGGCCGGTCGGGACGGCGGTCGCGGAGCTGGAGCGGTGCGCGGGGACGCAGTTCGACCCGGTGATGGTAGGGGCGCTGGTCCGGGCCCTGGACCGGCACGGCTGGCGGACGGCGGTCACGGCGGACGAGGGGACGACCCCGCCCGCCCCGCCCGCCCCCGCTTCCCCGTCCGCCCCGGGGCCACGCGGAAACGTCCCTTCGGCCCGCGCGGCCAAGCCCGGCACAGCCGCCCCGTCCGGCGTTTCCGCCCCATCGGCCTCAACCCCGTGCGGAACATCCGGACCGTCCGGAACATCCGGAACCGCCGGTGGATCCGCCCCCTCCGCCCCGCCTGCCCCGCCCGCCCCGTCCGGAGCGGCCACCGGACCCGGTGGATCCGCCGCGTCCGCCCCGCACAGCCCCCGTAGGACCGGCGGCGGTCCGCCCCGGGGCGGACGCCGAGGAGGCCCCCGATGACCGCCACCGCCACCACCGGCGTCCGGGCCCCGGCCGGCCACGCCCGTACCGTCCCCCGCACCGTCGTCGCCGTGTACGGCACGGCCGCGCTGCTCACCGCCGCCGGCCTCGCCTCCACCCTCTGGAACGGTCTCGCGGAACCCCGGGTCGCCCTCGCCTTCGGCGTTCTCATCGCCGTCGGTGAACTGGCCCGCTGGGGCGCGCTCCCCGGCGAGCGGGAGCCCGCTCCGCTCGGCGCCGCCGGGGCGCTCGCCTACGCCCTGCTCGGCGAGAACGCCGGGCAGGAGACCAGCCACGGCGTGCTCCAGACCGTCACCGTCGTCCTCGCCGCCACGCTCGCCGGGGCCGTGCCCCATGTCGCGCGCGGCCACGGCCCCACCCTCGACCACCTGGTCAGACGCGTCCTCACGGTCGGCTTCGCCGCCGTCTGTTTCCAGCCGCTCTACAACTCCGGCGAGCTGCGCGAACACGTCGGCGCAGGCCCCGGCCACGCGCTCCTGCTCCTCCTCCTGCTGGTCCTCACCGCGCTCTGCGACGCCGTCCTGGCCGCCCTGATGGTGCGCGCCCGCACCCGCCACCCCTTCGGGCCGCTGCTCCGCGACGAGCTGCGCGCCCTGCTGCACATCGGCTCCGCCGTCTGCGCCACCGGCGCCGTCATCGCGCTGGGCGTCGCCGTCGCGGGGCTCTGGGCGCTGCCCGTGTTCTGCGTACCGCTGCTGCTCACCCAGGTCTCCTTCCGCCGGTACGCCGCCGTACGCACCACCTACCGCCAGACCATCGCCTCACTCGCCCGCGCCACCGAGATCGCCGGATACACCCGGCACGGACACGCCCGCAGGGTCGCCGACCTCAGCCGCGCCGTCGGCCGCGAGCTGGGGCTCTCCGGGCCCGAGCTGACCGTTCTGGAGTACGCCGCGCTCATGCACGACATCGGCCAGCTCTCCCTCGTCGACCCGGTACCCGAGGGCGCCACCGCGCTGCTCCCGGTCGCGGAACAGCGCCGTATCGCCCTGCTCGGCGGCGCCGTGGTCCGCCAGACCGGGGTGCCCGCCGCCGTAGCCATGGTGGTGGAGCGCCAGGCGGATCCGTACCGCGAGCAGCCGCTGCCGGCCCGGATCGTCCGCGCCGTCAACGCGTACGACGACCTGGCCGGGGAAAGTGCCAGTGCGAGCGGACCGCTCAGCGCGCTGGAGCGGCTACGGCTCGGTACGGGGCACGACTACCAGCCCGAGGTGGTGGAATCCCTGGCGCGCGTCCTCTCCCGGGGCGGCCCGGCCCCTGGTGGGGCGGGGTAACCCATGGGTAATGAGCGGGCGTCCGACCGGGCATGGTTGGATGCGAAGAAGAGGGTGGAAGAAGAGATTGTCAGGGGGCACTGCCCGACGACCGGCAGGCGGGAATCGTGAAGATCTTCGGGAAGGTACGGCATCGGCCCTCCGCCTCGTGGCGGCAGGCCACCGACCGCGCGTTCACGCTGATCGGTGACGGCCGGTACGAGGACGCGGGCGCGCTGCTGACGCGCGCTGCCGATCTGGAACCGTGGCTCTCCGAGTCCTGGTTCAATCTGGCGCTGCTGCACAAGTTCCGGCACGACTGGGAGCAGGCGCGCGCCGCCGGGCTGCGCGCCGTGGCCCTGCTCGACAAGGAGACCGGCGCCCCCGACTGGTGGAACGTCGGGATCGCGGCGACCGCGCTCCAGGACTGGCCGCTGGCCCGCCGCGCCTGGCAGGCGTACGGCCTGCGCGTGCCGGGCAATCCGCACAGCGCCGAGGCGAACGGCGAACCCGACGGCATGGAGCTGGGCAGCGCGGCCGTCCGGCTCTCCCCGGAGGGCGAGGCCGAGGTGGTCTGGGGCCGCAGGCTCGACCCGGCGCGGATCGAGATCCTGTCGATCCCGCTGCCCTCGTCCGGCCGCCGCTGGGGCGAGGTCGTGCTGCACGACGGCGTGCCGAACGGTGAGCGCACCACCGCCGCGAGCCCGGACGGCGCCGTCCGGGCCTACCCCGTCTTCGACGAGATCGAGCTGTGGGCGCCCTCGCCCGTACCGACCTGGGTCGTGCTGCTCGAAGCGGCCACGGAAGCGGACAGGGACGCCCTGGAGCGGCTGGCCGCCGACGCCGGTTTCGCCGCCGAGGACTGGTCCTCCTCCGTACGGCTGCTCTGCCGCGCCTGCTCGGAGTCGACGATGCCGAGCGCCGAGGGCGAAGGCGAGCACCTCGACCCGCACGACCACAGCGAGCCGGGCCACCCGGGGCCGCTGGGCCACCGTACGGCCGGTGAGCAGTGGGTCGCGGAGCGTGAGTGCGGGATCGCGGCGCCGCCGGGGCTGGTGCGCGGGCTGCTGGACGGATGGGTGGCCGACAGTCCGGACAGCCGGGAGTGGCGCGACCTCGAAGAAGTGTGCTGACGGCAACGCCGGGCGCACGAGCCCCGGCCAGGGCGGGCGGATCGCCCCGGGCGTTGGAGGAGCCGGATCCGGGTTCCGGTGAGCCCCCCGCGAGCTGCGCCTATTCTGTACGGGCACAAGTCTGTACGGCGCGACCGGCACATCGCCGGGGGCCGTGCAAGCAGCATCGGTACCGAGGAAGGCGTACTGCGGACATGGCGCAGCAGGAGACGGACCAGGGATACGAGAGCGGCACCTCGGTGGCGGAGCCGGGGGACGGGCTCGTCGTGGACACGGAGGACGCGGCGGCCCGTGAGCTGGCGCACCGCGAGCGCGGCACGTCCCGCCCGATCACCGTCGTCGGGAACCCGGTGCTCCACAAGGAGTGCCAGGACGTCACGGAGTTCGGCGACGAGCTGGCCGCGCTGATCGACGACATGTTCGCGAGCCAGCACACGGCCGAGGGCGTGGGCCTGGCCGCCAACCAGATCGGTGTGGACCTGAAGGTCTTCATCTACGACTGCCCGGACGACGACGGCGCACGGCACGTGGGCGCCGTCTGCAATCCGGTGCTGGAGGAACTGCCCCCGTCGGAGCGCCATCTCGACGACTCCAACGAGGGCTGCCTCTCCGTGCCGACCGCGTACGCCGCGCTGGCCCGCCCCGACTACGCGGTGGTCCGTGGCCAGGACGCCCGGGGCAACCCGATCAGGGTCGCGGGCACCGGCTACTTCGCGCGCTGCCTCCAGCACGAGACGGACCACCTGTACGGCTACCTGTACATCGACCGGCTGTCGAAGCGCGACCGCAAGGACGCGCTGCGGCAGATGGAGGAGAACACGCCGCGCTACGAGGTCGTCCCCAACCCCTGAGCGGCCGGGGCGTCCTGAGTGCTCCGGACGCCCCTGGCGCCGCCGGACGCCGCCTTCTCCCGCGGCGGGAGGAGGCCGCCGGACGGCTCCGGCGACTCGGGGGCCACCGTCCGCATGTACGCGTCCCAGATCTGTACGGGAAAGACGTTGCCGCGCTCGGTGTCCGGGCCGCCGACGCCCTGCATGCCCAGGAGCTGCGGGGTGTCCGGCTTCGTACGGAACATCGCGATCGCCGTCGAGATTTTCTCGGTGGATCCGATGAACCACGCCGAGCGCATGCGGTCGCCCGCGTTGGTGCCGCCCGCCCAGAGGGGCCCGCCGGCCCGCTGGGCCGCCTGCCGCGTCTTCCCCTCCTCCGGGGCCTTCTGGTTCCCCCGCTCCACCAGTTCCTTCTTCGCCAGTGCGCCGAGGGCGTTCCGCCCCGTGTCCAGGAGTGCCCCGGAGACTTCTGCGGCCACCTCGGCCTTCATCGCGCGCCGCGGCTCGGGCCTGGCGAATCCGTCGACGGGGACGCCGCCCCGCTCGACCGAGGCCACCGAGTACGGCTCGGTCCGGATGCCGTCGTTGACGAAGGTCGTGTAGGTGCTGGCCAGCCGGACGGCGCTGGGGGTCGAGGTGCCGATGGAGAACGTCGGCTCCAGTTCGGCCATGGACTCCTCGCGCAGCCCGGCCGAGACGGCCATCCGCCGGACGTTCCGCAGGCCGACCTTCTCGCCCGCCGCCACGAACGGGGCGTGGACCGTGCCCAGCATCGCCCTGGCCAGGGCTGACCCCATGAACGGGTCCACGGCCGCCTGGGCTTCCACCGGGAGCGGGGCCGCCGTCGCGACGGGCCCGTCGTCCCTCCCCGTCACGCCGGAGCCGTACTCCAGCGTCGCGGCGTACACGAACGGCTTGAACGCGGACCCGGCGGGCACGCCCGAGGTGTCGGCGTTGTTGCTGAAGTGGGTGATGGCGTCGGCGCCGCCGTACACCGCGACGACCGCGCCGTCCTCGGGCCGTACGGACGCCGCGCCGACCTCCACATGCCGGTCGGCCGCGCGTTTCTCCGGGTCGAGGCCGTCCTTCCGTACCTTCTCGACCGCCTTGGCCAGCGCGTCCACCTTGTCCTTCTCGAAGGTGGTACGGATGCGGTAGCCGCCGTCCGCGAGGTCCTTGCCGGTGATGCCACCACGGCTCTTGAGGTACTTGTTGGCGATGTCGACGAGATAGCCGGTCTGTCCGGCCTGACTGGTCGGCTTGACCGGCTTCCTCGGTTCGGGGAAGTCCTTGTACGTGGCGCGCTCGGCGGCGCTCATCAGGCCGGTCGCGACCTGACGGTCCAGCACCCAGCTCCAGCGTTCCACGGCCCGCCGGTGGTTGGCGGGGCTGAGCGCGGGGTCGTAACTGTCGGCGCCCTTGAGGAGGGTGGCGAGCAGCGCGGCCTGGCTGGGGTCCAGTTCCTTGGCGGGGACGCCGTAGTAGGCGTACGCGGCGGCCTGGACGCCGTACGAGTCGCGGCCGAACCAGGAGGTGTTGAGGTAGCCCTCCAGGATCTCCGCCTTGCTCCTGCTGTTGGTGATCTTCAGCGCGAGGACGAGTTCCTTGACCTTGCGGCTGACGGTCTGGTCCTGGGTGAGGTACGTGTTCTTCACGTACTGCTGGGTGAGGGTCGAGCCGCCCTGCGTCTCCTCGCCCTCGACGATGCTTTTGGCGGCGCGGGCGATGCCGCTGAGGGAGACGCCGGAGTCGGAGTAGAAGTCTGCGTTCTCCGCGGCGATGACGGCGTGCTGGACGGAGAGGGGGACCTGCGCGAGTGTGACGTCCTGCCGGTTGACGTCACCGACGCTCACCATGCGGCTGCCGTCGGCCCAGTAGTAGACGGTGGCCTGGCGGCGCGCGGAGTCGTGCACGCCGGGTATCTCGACCTGTGTGTAGACGACGGCGAACAGCCCGCCCAGGGAGACGGCGGAGAACGCGGCGAGGCCGGACGTGAGCTTCCAGGACGGCGTCCAGCGCCGAAGGCCGCTGCGGCCGTGGCGGGGGAAGTCGATGAAGCGCCGGCCGGCCGGGCCGGACGGGGGTTCCGCGTGGGGGCGGGCCTGGGCGTGTGTGGTGCGGCGCGACCGGAGTGCGTGGGGCAGTCTCATCGGCGCGTACCTCCTCCTCGGTCAAGAGCCCACCAGGGCAAGGTGGTTGCTCGGACTCGGGAGGGAAGAGTGCCGGAAGGCGGAGGCCGTTGTTCCGCAGGCGGGAATCTTCACATGCGGAGGGGTTTATCGGCCGGGACGTCGGTTTTGAGGGCCGCTCCGAGGTCCGACGGGCCCCGGAAGGTGCGGCGGTACGCGTGCGGAGTCGTCCCGAGCGTCCGCAGGAAGTGGTGGCGCAGCCCCGCCGCGTTCCCGAACCCGGCCCGTCCCGCCACGCTGTCCACCGTCTCGTCCGTGCCCTCCAGCAACTCCTGCGCCAGCAGTACGCGTTGACGCAGCAGCCAGCGGTACGGGGTCGTCCCCGTCTCCTGCTGGAAGCGGCGCGCGAAGGTGCGCGGCGACATGTGCGCCCGTACGGCGAGCTGTTCGACCGTCATCTCACGGTCGAGGTGCCGCTCCATCCAGCCGAGGACGTCGCCCACCGTGTCGCAGGGCGAGGCGGGCAGCGGGCGCTCGACGAACTGCGCCTGCCCGCCGTCCCGGTGCGGCGGTACGACCATGCGGCGGGCGATCGCGTTGGCGACCTCGGGCCCGTACTCCTTCCGTACGAGGTGGAGACAGGCGTCGATCCCGGCCGCGGTGCCCGCCGAGGTGATGACCGGGTCGTCGTCCACGTACAGCACATCCGGTTCGACGGTGGCCCGGGGGAAGGCGCGGGCCAGCTCTTCCGCGTGCCGCCAGTGCCCGGCGCAGCGCCGGCCGTCCAGCAGCCCGGCGGCCCCGAGCACGAAGACCCCGGAGCAGACGCTGAACACCCGGGAGCCGCGGTCCACGGCACGGCGCAGGGCCGCCAGCAGCTCGGGCGGGTAGCTGCGGGTGGTGTACGTGTTCCCGGCGGGCACGGCGATCAGATCGGCCTCCTCCAGCCGGTCGAGACCGTGCAGATCGCTCAGCGTGAACCCGGCGTGGGTCCGCAGGACGGGCCCCTCCGCCGAGACGACGGCGAAGTCGTGGACGGGCAGGCCCTGGTCGCTGCGGTCGAGGCCGAAGACCTCGCAGAGGACCCCGAGCTCGAAGGGGTGCACACCGTCGAGGAGGACGGCGGCCACATTGGTCAGCATGGTTCCAGTCTGCCAGGGGTGTGGCAGTAATTCGAGGGTTGATGACAGTCCTGCCACTGCCGCCTCCGGCGCCGGGTGGCGACAGTAGGGACATGGACATCTTCCTCACCGTTCTCGCCCTGATCGCCCTCTTCGCCCTGGTACTGGCGCCGCCGGTGTACTGGCACCTCAAGGACCGGGCGGTCGACCGCCGGATACGCCGCGCGGAGCACCCGGAACCCCCGGAACCACGGGGGCGGGTCGCTCCGCCGACTGTACGGACCGCCCCCGGGAGGCCCGCTGACCGGACACCCGCGCACACCCCGCGTGCACGCCCCATCCGACTGCCGCACCGACCGCGTACCACAGCAGGTCAGGCGCGTTGAACGTCGAACCGAGCACCAGCCGCGCGGCGGTACTGCGCGCGGCCAGCTCGGCGGGGACGCCGGTGAGCTGGAGCAGCTCGACGGCGACACTGAACGCGAGCGCGACCGCGGCGGCCGTACGGGGCCGCACGCGGGGCACGGCCAGCACCACCAGGACGTACACCAGCGCGGTGTAGAGCGCGTCGCCCCCGTACTTGGCGACGTCGCCCGAGCCGAAGGACCGGAGCCCCAGCCCGGCGGCGACGGTCAGCACGGCGGCACCACACGCCACCAGGCGCGTTCTCATGAGGCGGGGAGTCTCCGTCATGGGGACGGACTCTACGCGGCGGCCCCCGCACCCGTGAGAAGCCGCCGCATCACCGGCACCGGCAGCGCGGGATTGGCGGCGGCGCCGCGCACCGTCTCCTCCTCCTCACCGTCCAGCAGCTCCCTCAACCGCCCGGCCGGCAGCCGCGGATGGCGGGCCGCCCCTGCTCGGATCGCCGGCACCGGATCGCGGCTGAGCCGGTCGGCGAGCGCGGGGGAAAGCGCCGGGTCCAGCACCGCCAGCCCACGCAGCTCGGGCTCCCCGGCCGCCGCGAACCGCTCGGCGAGCCCGGCGACGGGGAAGCGGGGGTGTTCGGCCAGCAGCTCCCGGTGCGGACCCCGGTACTCCCGGTAGCAGCGCAGCAGCAGCTCCGGTGGCGCGCCCGGATGGTTCTGGGCGAGCAGGACCCGTACGCCGAGGTCTTCGTCCCCGGCGAGACGCCGCACCAGTTCGGGTGGCAGCGCCGGATCCACGGCGGCGCGGCGGCGCAGCAGCGGGTGGCGGGAACGGGCGTACGCGGCCGACTCGGCAGGATCGAGGGGCGGGTGCCAGTGGTGCTCACGCGGCCCGCAGTCCTCTTCCGCGTCGACGGCGTAGTCGATCAGCGTCCGCTCCTCCTCGGTGAGTTCGGGACGTACGGAGACGGCGGTACGGACGCGCGGATCGGCGTCCCGGGCGAGCGCGTCGACGAGGGGACGGGGCAGGTCGGGACGGCGGGCCAGTTCCAGCCGGACCGCGGCGTCGGGGGAGTCGGCCAGGCGCGCGAGGACATCGGGCGGGGTGCTGTAGTTGTGGGCGAGGGCCCAGTGGTCGCCGTCGTCCGGGTCGCGGAGCAGCGCGTCGACCACGGCGGGGGAGAGCCGGTGATTCACCAGGATCTGGGAGCGCGCGTGGCAGGCGGGCATGGACTCCAACTCCCGTTCCATCGCCGCCCCGTCGTCCTCCCGCAGCCGACGCTCGGCCGCCCGGCGGACCTGGGGATGCGGATCGGCCAGCAGCGCGGCGCGCCGCTCCGCCGACAGGTGCCTCCACATCCCCGTGCTGTTCGCGCGGATGGAGGCCATGGGGTGCGTGGCGTGCGCGAGGCGTACGGAGAAAGGGACTTGGCGGGAGACGTGGAGCTCTTGGAGCTCCTGGTCGTCGTACGTCGTGAACATGCGGTCGAGGACCCATTCGGGCAGCGCCCCGGCGACCCCGTCCCGGTCCGGCAGGCTCGCCACGCGTGACCGGACGGCCCAGTGCGGATCGTCCACGAGCAGTCCCCGCACCTCCGGATCCACCCACGGATTACGGGCC
This sequence comes from Streptomyces sp. NPDC059092, assembly GCF_042756365.1. Taxonomy (NCBI): domain Bacteria; kingdom Bacillati; phylum Actinomycetota; class Actinomycetes; order Kitasatosporales; family Streptomycetaceae; genus Streptomyces; species Streptomyces sp. NPDC059092. Next base: position 14,017 of record NZ_JBHZEJ010000038.1, on the reverse strand, counting down.
AGCGCCCCGCGCAGCCGGGGCTCGGGATGGACGACGACAGCCGCGGCCACCTCGGGCGGAAAGGCCCGGCGCTCACGGCCGAGGGCGTACCAGGCGTCCGCGTACTCCGGCTCCAGCAGGCGCAGCAGGAGGTCGGCGGGGGTGGCCGGGTTGACGGCGAGCCCGGCGAGGACGGACTTCGATGCCGGCCGCATGGCCCCCCTTTCGCGCGGGCGTTTCCCCGTCGCGCACCCATGGTAGGAGTCTGCGCGGGGCTGGTGGTGGTGGAGCTGCGCGTCGGGTACGACCGAGGCGGCGCGCGAGGGCGGAGGACGGCTTCGCGCGGCTGCCCGAGCCGGAGACGAAGGCCCTGAGCCGCGTGATGGTCGCCGCACGTCGCCACCGGCCGGACGGGCCTGCTGCCAGACTCTGCCCCCATGAACAGCTTCGACATCGACGACGACCTGGTGCGCACCCTGGTCCGCGAGCAGCATCCCGACCTCGCCGATCTGGACCTGCGCGCCGTGGACGGCGGCTGGGACAACCAGATGTGGCGGCTCGGGGACGAGCTGGCCGTACGTATGCCGCGCACGCCGCACGCCCCGACCCTGCTGCGCGCCGAGCACCGGTGGATGCCCGAACTGGCCCCGCGCCTCTCGCTTCCCGTACCGGTGCCCGTACGGGTGGGTGAACCGTCCGCGCGTTTCCCGCGCCCGTGGACCATCGCGACCTGGGTGCCCGGCGAACCGGCCGACCGGACCCCGGTCACGCGTGGCCCGCACGCGGCCGACGCCTTGGCGGGTTTCCTCAGGCGGCTCCACCGGGAGGCGCCCGCCGACGCACCGGTCAAGGCGGACCGCGGGGGCCCGCTCGACGCGGTGCGCCAGGCGGTCGACGACATGTTCCGGTCGGTCGACGGCGTGGACGACGAGGTCCGGGACGTCTGGGAGGACGCGCTCGCGGCCCCGGTGTGGCAGGGGCCCCCGAGGTGGATCCACAGCGATCTGCACCCCGCGAACGTCGTCGTCGCCGACGGCACCCTCGTGGGCGTGGTCGACTTCGGCGACCTCTGCGCCGGTGACCCGGCGACGGACCTGGCCGCCGCGTGGGTCCTCCTCCCCGAGGGCGCGGCCTCCCGGTTCCTGGACGGATACGCGTACGCGGACGAGGCGATGGTCCGGCGCGCCCGCGGGTGGGCGGTGCTGCGCGGCATGATGCTCCTCAGCGTCGGACGGGCCGGGGACCAGGGCCTTCCCGGCGGCAAGGTGACGTGGGGCCCTGCGGGCCGGGCGGCGCTCGACCGTGTGCTGGCGTGGTGACGCGGCGGTGGGAGGCGCCATGAGGGCGGCGGAGATCGTCCCGTTCGAGAGCGGCTTCGTGGCGCAGGCCGCGAACCTGCTGGCAGAAGCGCACGCCACCGGCGCCCTGGACCTCGCGGACGGGGACGTGGCCCGCCGCCTGGTGGCGCGTTGGCAGGGATCGGGGCCGGCGGTGGCAGCAGTACGGGACGGCACGCTGACCGGGTTCATGGCGGCGGGCCTGCCGCGCACGACCGGAGAGCAACGGGCGCGGGTCCGTCTCCCTCAGCACGCCTGCGTACGGAGGGACCGGCGCGCGACCTACCGAAGCCTGTACGCGGCACTCTCGGGCCAACTGGCCGCCATAGGCGCGTACGAGCACACCCTGGCGGTGCCGGTGGACGACCGCGAGGCCGTCTCCTGCTTCTTCGAGTTGGGCTTCGGAGTCGACCGGATCAGAGGCTTTCGGCCGGTCACCCACGCGCAGGCACCGGCGCCGCCCCCACGGGGGACGCGACTGCGTACCGCACGGGCGGAAGACCTGGAGGGGATGTTCGGCCTGGCCGTGGAACTCCAGCGCTTCCACGCAGGGTCGCCGGTCCTGCGTCCCGCACCGCCCGACCTGCGGCCGATCAGGGACAGCCTGAGGGCGGCACTCTCCGACGACGCCCAACTCCTCCTCGTCGCGGAGGAACACGACCGCCTGACGGGCCTGATCCAGGCCGCGCCCGACAGCCACCACCTCGGCGCCGCCACGATCGGCATCGCGGCGGTGGCCGCGCCGTCCCGGTCCGCCGGGGTGGGAACGGCGCTGGTCTCCGCCGTCGAGGCGTGGGCGGCGGTGCGCGGCTTCGGCACGTACGGCACCGAATGGTCGTCGGCGAACCAGGCCGGCGACGCGTTCTGGCGCGGGCGGGGCATGGTCCCGGCCCAGTTCACGCTCGGCCGCCTGATCGACTCCCGCGTCGCGTGGGCCGACGCGCGGCTGGACTACGGACGCGTCACCCCGTAACGGCCGCGGCGGCCCTGCCGCCTCGCCAGGCAGGACTGTCAGTGCCGGGTGCAAGACTGCCGAGATGACCTCACCAGACCCGAAAGCAGACCTTCTCCGCTACCTGCAAGAGGCTCGCGACGCGCTGCTGTGGAAGCTCGAAGGGCTCTCCGAGTACGACGTCCGCCGCCCCATGACCCCCACCGGCACCAACCTGCTGGGGCTGGTCAAGCACGTCGCCGGCGTGGAACTGGGCTACTTCGGCGACACGTTCGGGCGCCCGTTCTTCGAGGCGGAGCCGCCGCCCTGGTGGTACACGGAGGACCCCGAAACCAACACGGACATGTGGGCGACGGCGGACGAGTCCCGCGACGACATCGTCGGGCTGTACCACCAGGCGTGGGAGCACTCCGACGCCACGATCGCGGCGCTGCCGCTCGACGCGATCGGTCACGTCCCGTGGTGGCCGGAGGAACGACGGGAGGTGACCCTGCACAGCATCCTGGTGCGCGTGATCTCCGATGCCCAACGCCACGCGGGCCACGCCGACATCGTGCGCGAACTCATCGACGGTGCCGCCGGGCTGCTGAAGGACAAGGGCGACATGCCTACGGGCGACCAGGCGTGGTGGGAGGCGTACCGGAGCAACCTGGAGCAGGTGGCGCGCGAGGCGGGCAAGGGCTGACGCCTCGGGGGGCGCGAGCCGAGACGTCAGGCGGTGGCGTCCGGTGGCGTACCGCGCGGCCGAGGGGGCCAGGAGGCGGGGCACGTCTGCGCTGCGCGGCCCCGAAGGATGTGGTCGTACGTGAGGGCCGTACGGGAACGGCCCGCCGGAAGAACCGGCGGGCCGTCCTGTGCGATCGGGAGCGGAGCGTGATCAGTCGCGCTGCGCGTTCGCCGGGAGCTTGCGGAGCTTCATGTCCTTCGCGGTGTCCGTACCGAACCCGTAGTCCAGGATCTTCGCCGCGTCGCCGTACCGGTCCGTGCTGTTCAGGACCGTACCGACGAGGGTCTTGTCCTCGCGGGTGGCCGCGAAGACCAGGCACTCGCCCGCCGGGGTCGTCGTACCGGTCTTGATGCCGATGACACCGTCGTACGAACCGAGCAGCTGGTTCGTGTTGTTCCAGGTGTAGTAGCGCGTACGGCCGTTCGCGGCCGGGGCCTCACCCTTGTACTGCTTGGTCGCGACGACCGTACGGAAGGTGTCGTTCGTCATCGCGTGCTGGGCCAGCTTCGCCAGCTCGGTGGGGGTGCTGGAGTCCGTGCCCACGCCGTCGAACGAGTCGAACTCGGTCTTCGGGAGGTACAGCTCGTCGGCCTTCGCGTTCATCTGGTCGACGAACGACTCGGCCCGCTCCTCGCTGGTGGCGCCGATGCCGAAGGTGTCGGCGAGGGCGTAGCCGGCGTCGGCGCCGGAGGGGAGCAGCGACGCGTAGAGGAGCTGGCGGACGGTGAGCTTGTCACCGGTCTGGAGGTCCGCCGTGCTGGTGCTGTGCTGCGTGACGTAGTCGCGGTACTCCTGCTTGACGGGCACCTGGCGGTCCAGGTCCGGGCCCTTGTCGAGCACCACGTACGCGGTCATGATCTTCGCTGTGCTGGCCATGGGGCGGACGGTGTCCGCGTCCTTGCCGTAGAGCGTCTCGCCGCTGTCGCCGTCCATCAGGGCGGCGCCCTGGGCGGTGACGGTGGGCTCGGGCTGCGCGGCGACGGCCGTCTGGGTGACCAGTGGGGAGAGCGCGAGCAGCGCGCCACCGGCGACGGCGGCGGCCCTGCGCTTGGTCAGTATCTTGGCAGTCAAGAGGGAATGCTCCGTATCTGCGATTGCTTGCGGTGGAACTGTTCTGCTGCAGGGGCCTGTGGGGTGTGAGTGGCCCCTACATGGAAACGTGCTGACAGGGTCGGTTGGTTGCCTCGAACCTGTAAAGATCCTAAGAAGGCTGTCCGAGCACCGGTCATAGGGGCGATTCCGGCGAACAGCCGAGCCGGGGTGACGCGCTCGGCCAGTATGGGCAGATCATGGATACTCACATCAGTCCCACGCAGCGGCTGGCTCTGGTCACCGGCGCCAACAAGGGCATCGGGTTCGCGGTCGCCGAAGGGCTCCTCGGGATGGGGATGACGGTCTACCTCGGTGCCCGGGACACGTACCGCGGTACCTCGGCCGTCTCCGCCCTGGTCGCGCGCGGATACGACGCGCGGTTCGTCCAGCTCGACGTCACCGACCAGGCGTCGGTCGACGCGGCGGCGGAGACGGTCGCCCGAGAGGCCGGCGGGCTCGACATCCTGGTCAACAACGCCGGTGTGCTCGCCACGCCCATCCACAAGCCGAGCCGGACGTCGGTCGACGAGGTGCGCGCCACCTACGAGATCAACGTGTTCGGCGTCGTGGCGGTGACCAACGCGATGCTCCCGCTGCTCCGCCGGTCCTCGGCCGCGCGCGTCGTGAACATCACGAGCAACCTCGGCTCCGTGTCCCTGGCCGCGTCGAACCGGGCCTTTCCGCAGTTGCTGGCCTACAACTCCTCGAAGGCCGCGCTGAACGCCCTCACCGTCACGTACGCCAACGAGCTGCGCTCCGAGCGGATCCTCGTCAACGCCGTCTCGCCCGGGTCCGTCGCGACGGATCAGAACGGACACGCGGGCGCGCTGACCGCCGCGGAGGGGGCGCTGCTGCCGATCCGGATGGCCACCCTGCCGCCCGGCGGTCCGACGGGTACGGCGGTCACGGCGGACGAGGACCTGAGTCACCATCCGCTGCCCTGGTGAGTGAGTGAGTGACGGACGGACAGATCCGGGTCCGGGGCAGGGGACTTCCCCCGCCCCGGACCCGGCGTGACCGGCCCGCGGCCTAGAAGTCGTCGTCGAAGCCGACGGTGCCCTCCACCGCCACCTGGTACGCCGACGGGCGGCGCTCGAAGAAGTTCGTCAGCTCCTGCACGCCCTGGAGCTCCATGAACGGGAACGGGTTCTGCGATCCGTACACCGGCGGGAAGCCGAGCCGCTGGAGCCGCTGGTCCGCGACGCACTCCAGGTACGCGCGCATCGATTCCGTGTTCATGCCCGGCAGTCCTTCGCCGCACAGGTCGCGGCCGAACTGCAGCTCCGCCTCCACCGCTTCCCTCAGCATGTCCGTGACCTGCTGCTGGAGCGCGTCGTCGAACAGCTCCGGCTCCTCCTTGCGGACCGTGTCCACGACCTCGAAGGCGAAGTTCATGTGCATGGTCTCGTCGCGGAAGACCCAGTTCGTGCCCGTGGCCAGGCCGTGCAGCAGGCCGCGCGAGCGGAACCAGTAGACGTACGCGAACGCCCCGTAGAAGAACAGGCCCTCGATGCACGCCGCGAAGCAGATCAGATTGAGCAGGAAGCGGCGCCGGTCCGCCTGCGACTCCAGGCGGTCGATCTTCTCCACCGAGTCCATCCAGCGGAAGCAGAACTGCGCCTTCTCGCGGATCGACGGGATCTCCTCGACCGCGTCGAAGGCCGCCGCGCGGTCCGCGGGGTCCGGGAGGTAGGTGTCCAGCAGCGTCAGATAGAACTGGACGTGTACGGCCTCCTCGAAGAGCTGGCGCGAGAGGTAGAGCCGCGCCTCCGGGGAGTTGATGTGCTTGTAGAGCGTCAGCACCAGGTTGTTCGAGACGATCGAGTCGCCCGTCGCGAAGAACGCGACCAGCCGGCCGATCATGTGCTGCTCGCCGGGGGAGAGTTTGGCCAGGTCGGCGACGTCTGAGTGGAGGTCGACCTCCTCCACCGTCCAGGTGTTCTTGATCGCGTCGCGGTAGCGCTCGTAGAAGTCCGGGTAACGCATGGGGCGGAGCGTCAGCTCGAAGCCCGGGTCCAGAAGATTCTTCTCGGTGGTCATTACTGGCATGCCTCGCAGGACTCGGGGTTCTCCAGGGAGCAGGCGATCGCCTCGTCGGCCGGGGTCGCCTGTACGGGGATGGGGGCGGGGGCCGGGGCGGACGCGGGGGCCGGCACCGGCTGTCCGCCCGCCGCGCGCGCGATCCGGGTCGCCGGGCGCGAGCGCAGGTAGTACGTCGTCTTCAGCCCCTTCTTCCAGGCGTACGCGTACATCGAGCTGAGCTTCCCGATGGTCGGCGTCTCCAGGAACAGGTTCAGCGACTGGCTCTGGTCCAGGAACGGCGTACGGGCCGCCGCCATGTCGATCAGTCCGCGCTGCGGGATCTCCCACGCCGTACGGAACAGCTTCCGTACCTCGGCAGGGATCCACGTGAAGCCCGCCACCGAACCGCTCGACTCGCGCAGCGCCTCGCGCGTCTGCGCGTCCCAGACGCCGAGCCGCTTCAACTCGTCCACCAGGTAGGAGTTGACCTGGAGGAACTCCCCGGAGAGCGTCTCGCGCTTGAACAGGTTCGAGACCTGCGGCTCGATGCACTCGTACACGCCCGCGATCGACGCGATGGTCGCCGTCGGCGCGATGGCCAGGAGGAGGGAGTTGCGCATGCCGCTCTTCGCCACCCGGGCGCGCAGCGCCTCCCAGCGCTCCGGCCAGTTCAGCTCCACGTCGTAGTGGTCGGGGTGGAGCACCCCGCGCGCGGCACGCGTCTTCGACCAGGCGGGCAGCGGGCCGTTGCGCTCGGCGAGGCCGCAGGACGCCTCGTACGCGGCGAGCATGATCCGCTCGGCGATCCGGGTGGAGAGCGCGGCGGCCTCGGGGGAGTCGAAGGGCAGCCGCTTCTTGAAGAAGACGTCCTGGAGCCCCATCGCGCCCAGGCCCACCGGACGCCACTTGGCGTTGGAGCGGCCCGCCTGCTCGGTCGGGTAGAAGTTGATGTCCACGACCCGGTCGAGGAAGGTCACGGCGGTACGGACGGTCTCGTCCAGCCGCTCCCAGTCGATCTCGCCGGTGGCCGCGTCCACGAACGCGCCCAGGTTGACCGAGCCGAGGTTGCAGACGGCCGTCTCGCCGTCGTCCGTGACCTCCAGGATCTCCGTGCAGAGGTTGGAGGAGTGGACGGTGTGGCCGGGCTCGGCGGTCTGGTTCGCCGTACGGTTCGACGCGTCCTTGAAGGTCATCCAGCCGTTGCCGGTCTGCGCGAGGGTGCGCATCATCCGGCCGTACAGCTCACGGGCCTTGATGGTCCTGCGGGCGAGACCGTCGGCCTCCGCCTCGCGGTACGCGGTGTCGAACGCGTCGCCCCACAGGTCGACCAGCTCGGGCACGTCCACCGGCGAGAACAGCGACCACACGCCGTCCGACTCGACCCGGCGCATGAACTCGTCGGGGATCCAGTGCGCGAGGTTGAGGTTGTGCGTACGGCGCGCCTCCTCGCCCGTGTTGTCGCGCAGTTCGAGGAATTCCTCCAGGTCCGCGTGCCAGGTCTCCAGATAGACGCAGGCCGCTCCCTTGCGCCGGCCGCCCTGGTTGACGGCCGCGACGGAGGAGTCGAGGGTCCGCAGGAACGGGACGATGCCGTTGGAGTGGCCGTTCGTCCCCCGGATCAGTGAACCGCGCGAGCGGATACGGGAGTACGAGAGCCCGATGCCGCCCGCGTGCTTCGACAGCCGCGCGACCTGGTGGTAGCGGTCGTAGATCGAGTCCAGCTCGTCCAGCGGCGAGTCCAGCAGGTAGCAGGAGGACATCTGCGGGTGGCGGGTGCCGGAGTTGAAGAGGGTGGGGGAGGAGGGGAGGTAGTCCAGCCGGCTCATCAGCCGGTAGAGCGCGGCGACCTCGTCCAGCGCGTGCGCGCTCTCGTCCTCGGCGAGCCCGGCGGCGACGCGCAGCAGGAAGTGCTGGGGCGTCTCGATCACCTGACGGGTGAGCGGGTGCCGGAGCAGATAGCGGCTGTAGAGCGTACGCAGCCCGAAGTAGCCGAAACGGTCGTCGCCCGCCGGGTCGATCAGCGCGTCGAGGCGGTCGGCGTGGCGGGTGACGAAGGCGGCCGTACGGTCCGCGATCAGCCCCTCGCGGTGACCGACGGCGATGGACGCGGCGAACGACACGGCGCCCTGGGACGCCGCCTCGTCGGCGATCGTACGGGTGAGCAGCCGGGCGGCGAGACGGGAGTAGGCCGGGTCCTCGGAGATCTGTCCGGCCGCCGCCTCCGTGGCCAGCTCGCGCAACTCGGCCTCGTCCGAACGGGCGTTGCGGCCGCGCAGCGCGGCGGCGGCGATCCTGCCCGGGTCGGCGTCGGGCAGATCGGCGGTCAGCTCGGTCAGGGTCCGCAGCAGCGCGGTGCCGGGGGCGTCGGCCGCCGGTGCCTGCGCGGCTCCGGGCCGCTGCTCGGCCTCCGTCCGCTGGTCGGTCGGTGCTGAAACCGGATCCGCTGGCGCGATGGTCACGTGGTGCTCTCCCTCGCTCGGCTCTGGGCCACGGGGAAGCACGGGTCCGCGCGCACGGACGTACCCCCGCCATCGCAGGGCAGCACACCGCGCCGCGTCCACCGGCCCAACCGCGAGGCCCGGACGTCTGGGCGTCCGGTTCGGTCGAGCCGGACGCGCTGCCGGCAGGTGTTCGGACTGGAGGGCGCGACAAAGTGCGCCACAGTACACCGTTGCGGGACAGTTCCGGATTCGCACCGGATTCCCCTGCGTCGACAGCGAGGTCGAGCATACATCTGGGGGGCGCGCGGTGCGCCACCCCCCAGATGTTGTGTCGTACGTCGCCGCGGTACGAGATCAGCGGCGGCTCGGCAGAGCCTCGGCGAGGGCCCGGTGAGGCTTGGGAAAGGCCCCGATGAGGCCTCGGAAAGGGCCCCACGAGGCCTCATCGGGGCCTCGGCAAGCGCTCAGCAGCAGCGGAAGCCCTCGCGCGGGTCGGCCTCGCGGGCGTCCGTGCGGCTGCGTTCGAAGGCGCGGCGGGTCATGACCTCCCCCGCCGGGTCACCGGCGCCGGCGTGGGCGACGTAGCGCTCGTACGCCGACTCGCCGGTGAACTCGCGCACGTACCAGCGGATCCGCCGGGCCACGTGCCGTACCGGCTCCGTCCGGCTCCGGAGTCCGCTCATGCCGGGCCCGTCCCCGCCGGGACGCTCTCACGGACCGTCGCGGCCTCGGCGGCGGCCAGCTCCGCCTTCTCCTCCTGGGTGGGGATCATTCCGGCCGGGGCGACGATCCTGGACTCGGTGTACGGGGCCTCCACCAGCCGGACGGCCTCCGGGGCGCGGATCGCCTTGAAGCAGACCCGTCCCGCGTCCGCGATGACCACCAGGATGAGGACCGCGAAGAGGGCCGAGAGGACCCCGTCCACGGTGGAGTTGGTGACGACGGTGTGCATGTCGTCCATGGTCTTGGCCGGGGCCAGCACCTCGCCCCGGTCGATCGCCGACTGGTACACGTCGCGCTGGGTGAAGAAGCCCACCCTCGGGTCGCCCGAGAAGATCTTCTGCCAGCTCGCGGTGAGGGTGACGGCGGCGTCCCAGGCGAGCGGTACGGCCGTCACCCACGCCCACTTCAGGCGGCCGGACTTGACCAGCAGCGTGGTGCAGACGGCGAGCGCCACCGCCGCCAGGAGCTGGTTGGCGATGCCGAAGAGCGGGAAGAGCTGGTTGATGCCGCCCAGCGGGTCGTGGACGCCGACCCAGAGGAAGTAGCCCCAGCCGCCGACCACGACCGCGCTGGCGAACCAGACGCCCGGCTTCCAGCTCACCTGGCGCATCGGCTTGTACACGTTGCCGAGCATGTCCTGGAGCATGAAACGCCCGACGCGCGTCCCCGCGTCCACCGTGGTGAGGATGAACAGCGCCTCGAACATGATCGCGAAGTGGTACCAGAACGCCTTCATTGCGGTGCCGCCGACGACGGACGAGAAGATCTCCGCCATGCCGAGGGCGAAGGTCGGCGCCCCGCCGGTCCGTGACAGCAGACTCGTCTCCTCGACGTCCTTCGCCGCCTGGGCGAGCTGGTCGGGCGAGATGGTGAAGCCCAGGTTCGCGACCGCCTGCGACGCGGATTCGACCGTACCGCCCATGAGACCGGCGGGGGAGTTGACCGCGAAGTACAGGCCGGGGTCGATGATGCAGGCGGCGATCAGCGCCATGATCGCGACGAACGACTCGGTCAGCATCGCGCCGTAACCGATCATCCGGATCTGGGTCTCCTTCTGGATCATCTTCGGGGTCGTGCCCGAGGAGATCAGTGAGTGGAAGCCCGAGAGCGCGCCGCACGCGATGGTGATGAAGACGAACGGGAACATGGACCCGGCGAAGACCGGGCCGTCACCGCGGCTCGCGAATTCGGTGACGGCGTCCATCTTCAGTGTCGGGAGCGCGATCGCGACGCCCAGCGCCAGCAGCACGATCGTGCCGACCTTCATGAAGGTCGACAGGTAGTCGCGCGGCGCCAGCAGCATCCACACCGGGAGTACGGAGGCGAGGAAGCCGTACGCGATCATCCAGATGACCAGCGTGCCCGCTTCCAGCGTGAAGGTGTCGGCGAGCGAGGACTCGGCGACCCAGCCGCCCGCCACGATGGCGAGCAGCAGCAGTGCCACCCCGATGAGCGAGACCTCGCTGACCCGGCCGGGGCGCAGCACCCGCAGGTACACGCCCATGAAGAGGGCGATCGGGATGGTCATGGCGATGGAGAAGACGCCCCACGGCGAGTGCGCCAGGGCGTTGACGATGACCAGCGCCAGCACGGCCAGCAGGATGATCATGATCATGAAGACGGCGATGAGCGCGGCGGCGCCGCCGAAGGGGCCGATCTCGTCCCGGGCGATCTGGCCGAGGGAACGGCCGTCGCGGCGGGTGGAGAAGAACAGCGTCACCATGTCCTGGACGGCCCCGGCGAAGATCACGCCCGCGACGATCCAGATGGTGCCGGGCAGATATCCCATCTGGGCGGCGAGTACGGGACCGACCAGGGGCCCCGCGCCCGCGATGGCCGCGAAGTGGTGGCCGAACAGCACGCGCCGGTCGGTGGGGTGGAAGTCGACCCCGTTGTCGAGCCGTTCGGCCGGGGTGGCCCGGGTCTTGTCGACCTTGAGGACGCGGTTCGCGATGAAGCGCGAGTAGAAGCGGTAGGCGATCGCGTACGAGCCGAGGGCGGCGGCCAGCATCCACGCCGCCGAGACCTCCTCGCCCCGGGAGAGGGCGAGCACCCCCCAGCCCGCCGCGCCCACCAGCGCGACCAGGATCCAGATGACGAGGGATCTCGGGCTGAGACCACCTGTGGTTTTCGGCCGGGTGTCCGTCGACGGGGTGTCGGTCGGTGCGGGCTCTGGCATGGCGAGTCGTCCCCTCACTGGTCACCTGCGTACTGCCTGACGCGTCAACGCGGCATACGTGATGCGTAACGCGCAGGAAATCTAGGGGACCATCCCGGGACACGCCACCACCAGCCCATATCCCGGTACGTGAACTGCCCGCACACGGTGGGTTTATGCGGGCGTGGCGGGATTTCGTTCATGGGCTCATGGCTTCACGGGCGCGGGCGTTGGAGACGCGCCACGAACTTGTAGCGGTCGCCGCGGTAGACGGACCGTACCCACTCCACCGGTTCACCGGCCCCGTCCAGCGAGTGGCGCGACAGCATCAGCATCGGCAGGCCCACGTCCGTGCCGAGCAGCCCGGCCTCGCGCGGGTTGGCCAGCGACGTCTCGATGGTCTCCTCGGCCTCGGCGAGGTGGACGTCGTACACCTCCGCCAACGCCGTGTAGAGAGACGTGTACTTGACGAGCGAGCGGCGCAGCGCCGGGAAGCGCTTCGCGGAGAGGTGCGTGGTCTCGATGGCCATCGGCTCGCCGCTCGCCAGCCGCAGCCGCTCGATCCGCAGCACGCGCCCGCCCGCGGTGATGTCGAGGAGACCGGCGAGGGTGTCGTCGGCCGTGACATAGCCGATGTCGAGGAGCTGCGAGGTCGGTTCGAGGCCCTGGGCGCGCATGTCCTCGGTGTACGAGGTGAGCTGGAGGGCCTGGGAGACCTTCGGCTTGGCGACGAAGGTGCCCTTGCCCTGGATGCGTTCGAGCCGGCCCTCGACGACCAGTTCCTGGAGCGCCTGGCGCACGGTCGTGCGCGAGGTGTCGAACTCGGCGGCCAGCGTGCGCTCCGGCGGTACGGGCGTCCCGGGCGGCAGCGTCTCCGTCATGTCGAGCAAGTGCCGCTTCAAGCGGTAGTACTTGGGTACGCGGGCCGTACGGGTGGCGGGTCCGCCCTCGGTCTGCGCACCGGCCCCGGCTCCGACCCCGATCCCGGCTCCGGCCCCGGCACCGACCCCGTCCGTGGCCATGGCCTGCCTTCCCGACTCCTGCGCTGCTGCCGTCACCGGCTCCTCCGTCTGTCGCGGCTCACATGGTGGCACGGTCCGGCCACAGGGCGTCGCCCTCTCTCAGGTGTCGGTCCGATAACGGACACGACTGCCCTTCTTATACACCCTTGACACCCCTAAAGGTCTAGGCCAAGCTCCCCCCTACTGGTCTAAACCATTAATTGGACCAGGGGGGTTGCAGTGTCCCTGAGGAGGGTGGCGTGAAGCGCAAGCTCATCGCGGCGGTCGGCGTCGCAGGCATGGTGATCGGCCTCGCGGCGTGTGGTTCCGACGACCCGAAGGGCGGTGCGGGCGGGGGCGGTTCGGCGAAGGAACTCACCGTCTGGCTGACGGTCGACGCCCAGAACAACTGGCCGGAGCTGGTCAAGGCCGCGGACGCCGCGGTGGTCAAGAAGCACCCGGGCATCAAGATCAAGCACGAGTACTACGGATGGCCCGACAAGAACGCGAAGCTCGACGCCGTTCTCGCCACCGACAAGGCCCCCGACGTGGTCGAGATGGGCAACACGGAGATGCTCGGCTACACGGTGAAGGGCGCCTTCGCCGAGCTGGACCCCGCGAAGTTCGACAACGCCGACGCCTGGCTGGACGGCCTCAAGTCGTCGGTGACGTACAACGGCAAGACCTACGGCGTGCCGTACTACGCCGGAGGCCGCGTCGCCAACTGGCGCAAGGACGTCGCCAAGGAGGCCGGGGTCACCGCCGTACCGAAGACCTACGCCGAGCTGACCGCCGGACTCGACAAGATCCAGGCGAAGAAGGGCGACAAGTTCAGCGCCTGGTACCAGCCCTCGCGCGACTGGTACGCGGCCATGTCCTTCGTGTACGACGCCGGCGGCTCCATCGCCGAGGACAGCGGCGGCACGTTCAAGGCGAACCTCTCCTCGCCCGAGTCCCTCAAGGGGCTCAAGGAGTACAAGAAGATCCTGGACGCGTACATGCACGCGGACAAGACCAAGGACGAGTCCGACCGCTACATCGTGTACGGCCAGGGCCAGTCCGGCATGATCTTCGGCGCCGCCTGGGAGGGCGCGACCGCCGAGGACCCGAAGAGCGACAAGACCGGCAAGCTCAAGGGGAACCTGGAGAACTTCGTGATGCCGGGTCCGTCCGGCGCCAACATGCCCGTCTTCCTGGGCGGTTCCGACCTGGCCGTACCGGTCAAGTCGAAGGCGCAGGACACCGCCGCCGAGTGGATCAACGCCTACACCGGCGCCCAGGGCCAGAAGGGCCTGATGGGCAAGGGCAACCTGCCGAACAACAAGACCGACCTCGCGACGCTGAAGAACGACCCGGCGACCGCGGTCCCGGCGACGGCGGCCGAGTCGAGCTGGTTCGTACCGATGGCGCCGGGCTGGGGCCAGGTCGAGAAGGCCCAGGTGCTCCAGACCATGCTGCAGTCCATCGGCACCGGGAAGCAGTCGGTCGAGGAGGCCGCCAAGGAGGCGGACGCCGCCATCGACAAGGTCATCAACACCAAGTGACCTGAGGGCGGGGCGCTGTCCGGCACCGACCTGCCGGACAG
>NZ_JBHZEJ010000037.1:0-77168 GCF_042756365.1 Streptomyces sp. NPDC059092 | reverse complement strand
GCGGTTCTGGCCGTAGGTGGCGAGGAGTGCTTGTGCTTCGATGGGGTCGCCGAGGGTGGTTCCTGTGCCGTGTGCTTCTACGGCGTCGATGTCGGTGGGTGTGAGGCCGGCTTGGGTGAGGGCGGTTCGGATGACGCGTTGTTGGGCGGGGCCGTTGGGTGCGGAGAGTCCGTTGGAGGCGCCGTCCTGGTTGATTGCGGAGCCGGCTATGAGGGCGAGGACCTGGTGGCCGTTGTGTCGGGCTTGGGAGAGTCGTTCCAGGAGGACGAGTCCTACGCCTTCGCCCCAGCCGGTGCCGTCGGCGTCGGCGTCGAAGGCCTTGCACCGCCCGTCGCCCGCCAGACCCCCCTGCCGCGAGAAGCCGACGAAGAGATCAGGCGTGGACATCACCGTGGCGCCGCCCGCGAGCGCCAGGGAGCACTCGCCGTTCCGTAGTGCCCGGGTCGCGAGGTGGAGGGCGACGAGGGACGACGAACACGCCGTGTCCACCGAGACCGCGGGTCCCTCCAGGCCCAGCGTGTACGCGACCCGGCCGGACAGCACACTGGAGGCCACCCCCGTGACGATGTGGCCCTCTGTGTCCTCGGCGCCGTCCCGCAGACGGGTCGCGTAGTCCTGGCCGTTGGTTCCGACGAACACCCCGGTGTCGCTTCCGCGCAGCGACGAAGGGTCGATGCCGGACCGCTCCACCGCTTCCCAGGCCACCTCCAGCAGCAGTCGCTGCTGCGGATCCATCGCCAGCGCCTCCCGGGGCGAGATCCCGAAGAACTCCGCGTCGAACTCGGTTGCGGAGTCCAGGAAGCCGCCGACGCGGACGTGGCTGGTGCCGGGATTGGCCGGGTCCGGGTGGTAGAGCGCGTCGAGGTCCCAGCCCCGGTCGGCCGGGAAGTCGCCGAGCACCTCGCCTTCGGCGGTGAGCAGCCGCCACAGGTCCTCCGGGGAGGCGATGCCCGCGGGGAACCGGCACGCCATGGCGACGACCGCGACGGGGTCGTCGTCGGTGACCGCCGTGGGCCGGGAGAGCGCCTGCACGGTGGCCGAGCCGTCGAAGTGGTCCTCGGCGAGGTGACGTGCCACGGCGTCCGGGCTGGGGTGGTCGAACACCAGGCTGCGCGGCAGGTCGAGGTCGAGCAGCCCCACGAGACGATTGCGGAACTCCACGGCGCCGAGGGAGTCGAAGCCCTGGTCGCGGAAGGCGCGGGCGGTGTCCACGGCCTCGGGAACGGCGTGGCCGAGTACGGCGGCGGCCTGTGCGCGTACCAACGCGGCCAGGCGGGCGGTGCGTTCGGGCGCGGGCAGTGCCGCGAGCTCTCCGCGCAGGCCGTCGCGCGCCGAGGCTGAAGGTCGCGTGGGTTCGGCCCCGGCGTCGCGGTTGCCGCGACGGATCTCGGCGAACAGGCGGTCGGGGCGGACGGTGGTGAGCGCGGGCAGCAGGCGGGAGAAGTCGATGTCCGCGACGACGGTCGCCGGGGCGCCGGCCCGCCCGATCAGCCCGTGCAGGACGTCCAGTGCCGCCTCGGGCGCCAGATCACCGAGTCCGAGCCGCCGCATCCGGCGCGCGGCCGCGTCCTGGCCCGCCATGCCCGCGCCCGCCCACGGTCCCCATGCCACGGATGTCGCGACCAGGCCCTGGGCCGCCCGGTGCCGCGCGAAGGCGTCGAGATAGGCGTTGGCCGCGGCGTAGTTGGCCTGGCCGGCGTTGCCCATCACCCCGGTGAAGGAGGAGAACAGCACGAACGCCGACAGGTCCGCGTCACGGGTCAGCTCGTGCAGATTGCGGGTGCCGGTGACCTTCGGCGCGCTGACGGCGCGCAGCCGGTCGGGTGTCATGTCGGCCAGCAGCCCGTCGTCCACCACTCCGGCGGTGTGCAGCACGGCGGTGAGCGGCAGGTCCTCGGGGACCGCGGCCAGCGTACGGCGCAGGGCCTCCCGGTCGGCCACGTCGCAGGCCACGACCGACACCCTGGCGCCGAGGGCGGTGAGCTCCGCCTCCAGGTCGGCGGCGCCCGGCGCCTCGCGGCCCGCGCGGCTGGTCAGCAGGACGTGCTCGGCGCCGAGCCGGACCGCCCACCGGGCGACGTGGGTGCCGAGCGCCCCGGTACCGCCGGTGATCAGGACGGTGCCGGTGGGCCGCCAGAGCGCGTCCGCGTCGCGGCGGCCCGCCACGAGAGGCACCAGCCGCCTCGCGTGGACGCCGGAGCCGCGCAGGGCCAGCTGGTCCTCGTCGCCGGGGCGGGCCAGCAGCCGCCCCAGCCGGCCGAGGACGCGGCCGTCGGGGTCGTCGGGCAGATCGATGACTCCGCCCCAGAGGGCGGGGTGTTCGAGGGCCGCGACCCGGCCGAGCCCCCATACCTGGGCCTGGTCGGGGTAGGGGGCGGAAGCGATGCCCTCCGCGGGCCGGTCGCCGCCCGCCGGATCGTCCACGTGGACCGCGTTCCGCGTCAGACACCACAGCCGGCCCGAGCAGTCCAGGTCGACGAGGGCCCGCAGCAGGGCGGTGGTCGCCTCGGCCGGTGCGTCCGAGGTCCAGGCGAGCAGCGACAGCACGGTGTCGGGCCGCTCCTCGTCGAGCACACCACGCAGCGGGCCGGAGACCCGGGCCCGTACGTCGTCGTCGGCCGGGGCGGCGTCGCCTGACGTGGCGAAGGCGTCGACGTCCAGCCGGCGCACCCGTACGCCCTCGGCCGTCAGAGCGTCCTCGACCGACGCCACAAGGCCCTCGATACCGTCCCCGGTGGGTACGACGAGCAGACAACTGCCGCCCGCCCGGCGCTCGCCGGGGGCGACGGGCCGCCAGGTCACGCGGTACCGCCACGCGTCCGTGGCGGCCTCGCGCTCCCGGTCGGCGCGCCAGGACGCCAGCGCGGGTACGACCGAATCGAACGACTGGGCGCTGTCCACGCCGAGGGCACTGCTCAGACCCGCCACGTCCGAGCGGTCGACGGCGGCCCAGAACTCGTCGTCGGCCGTGCTCCGGGCACCGCCGGCGGCGGGTTCGGAATCCCTCCAGTACCGCTGCCGGTGGAACGGGTAGGTGGGCAGCGCCACGCCCCGGGCGCCGGTGCCCGCGAAGTAGGCCGGCCAGTCCACCCGTACGCCCCTGGCGTGCAGGCGACCGACCAGGGTCAGCAGCGAGCGGACCTCCGACCGGTCCCGGCGCAGCGCCGGCAGGAGCACCGTGCCGGGCTCGTCGGCCAGGGTCTCCTCGGCCAGTCCGGTCAGCACCGCGTCGGGGCCCAGCTCGACGAAGACGGTGGCGCCCTCGGCACGGAGCGCCGCGATCCCGTCGGAGAAACGTACGCTCTCGCGGACGTGCCGGACCCAGTACTCGGGGGAGAGGATCTCGGCCCCGGCGAGGGCACCGGTGACGTTGGACACCAGCGGCACGCTCGGCTCCGCGAAGCGGATCCCGCGCAGGACCTCGGCGAAACCGTCGAGCATCGGCTCCATCAACGACGAGTGGAAGGGGTGGCTCACGGCGAGTCGCCTCGTGCGCACACCACGGTCGGCGAACTCGGCGGCGACCCGCAGCACCGCGTCCTCGGCACCGGAAAGGACGACGGAGGACGGCCCGTTGACCGAGGCGATGTCCACCGGCGCGGATTCCTCGCGCAGCCGCGTCCGCATCTCGGCCTCCGGGACCGCCACCGCGACCATGGCGCCGCCACCGGGCAGGGCCTGCATGAGCCGCCCTCTCGCGGCGACCACCGCGCACGCGTCCGGCAGGAACCACACGCCGGCCACGTGGGCGGCGGCCAGTTCGCCGATCGAGTGGCCCGCGAGCAGGTCGGGCCGGATGCCCCAGTGTTCGAGCAGCCGGAAGAGCGCGACCTCGACCGCGAAGAGCGCCGCCTGTGTGTAGGCCGTCCGGTCCAGCAGGTCCGCCTCCGCGGCGATCACGCCGGCCAGCGGACGGTCCAGCAGGGCGTCGAACTCGGCGCACACCTCGTCGAACCGCTCGGCGAACACCGGGAACGCCCGGTGGAGCTCGCGGCCCATGCCCAGGCGCTGCGAGCCCTGTCCGGAGAAGAGGAACGCGACCGTGTCGGCGCCGGCCCGCTCGACGGACAGGGAGGGGAAGGGCTCCCCCGAGGCGAGCGCGGCCAGCGCGGCCCGGGCCTCCTCGGCCGTGCCGGCGACGAGGGCGGCGCGGTGCGGCAGCGCCGTGCGGGCCGTCGCCAGTGACAGCGCGACGTCGGCGGGCCGGACGCCCTCGTCCGCGAACACGGCCGCCAGCCGCGCCGCGTGGTCGCGCAGCGCCTCGGGCCCGGCCGCGGACAGCACCATCGGCACGTGGGGCGCGTCCGCCATCGGGGCGGCGGGCCCGGCGGGCTCGGGCCCGTCCGCCTGCTCCAGAACGACATGGGCGTTGGTTCCGCTGATGCCGAACGACGACACGCCCGCCCGGCGCGGCCGGCCGGTCTCCGGCCACCGCCGTGCCTCGGTCAGCAGCCGCATCCCGCCCTCGGACCAGTCGACGTGCGCGGTCGGCTCGTCGACGTGCAGGGTCCTGGGCAGGGTCGCGTGCCGCATGGCCAGCACCATCTTGATGACACCGGTCAGGCCCGCGGCGGCCTGGGTGTGGCCGATGTTGGACTTGACCGAGCCCAGCCACAGGGGCAGTTCCCGCTCCTGTCCGTAGGTCGCCAGCAGCGCCTGTGCCTCGATGGGATCGCCCAGCACCGTTCCCGTACCGTGTGCCTCGACCGCGTCGACGTCGCCGGGCGCGAGCCCCGCCGACGTGAGCGCGTCGCGGATCGCCCGCTGCTGGGAGGGCCCGTTGGGCGCGGTCAGTCCGTTCGACGCGCCGTCGGAGTTGACCGCGCTGCCGCGCAGGACGGCGAGTACCTCATGCCCCCGGCGCCGGGCGTCGGAGAGCCGTTCCAGCAGGAGGACGCCCGCGCCCTCCGCCCAGCCGGTGCCGTCCGCCGCCGCCGAGAACGCCTTGCAGCGGCCGTCGGGCGACATTCCGTGCTGGGTGGCGAACTCCACGAAGATCCCGGGGTTGGCCATCACCGTGACGCCCGCGGCGACCGCGAGGCCGCATTCCCCCTCGCGCAGGGACCGGGCGGCGAGGTGGAGGGCCACCAGCGACGAGGAGCACGCGGTGTCGACGGTGACGGCGGGGCCTTCGAGCCCGAACGCGTACGCGACGCGGCCGGAGAGGACGCTCGCGGTGGTGCCGGTGAGGACGTGACCGCGCGAGTCCTCGCCCGCTTCGTGCAGCCGGGGCCCGTAGTCCTGCGACATCGCCCCGACGAACACGCCGACGCGTTTGTCGGGCAGCCGGGCCGGGTCGACGGCGGCGCGTTCGAACGTCTCCCAGACGGTCTCCAGCAGGATCCGCTGCTGGGGGTCCATCGCCGCCGCCTCCCGTGGGGAGATGCCGAAGAGGGCGGCGTCGAAGTCCGCGGCGTCGTAGAGGAATCCGCCCCGGCGGGGGACGGCGTCCGGGAGCCGGTCGAGCCGCCACCCCCGGTCGGTGGGGAACCCGGCCACGGCGTCGCCCTCGTCGGTCAGCAGCGACCAGAACTCCTCCGGGGACCGCACCCCTCCGGGCAGCCGGCAGCCCATCGCCACGATCGCGATCGGATCGTCGTCCACGGCCCGGGCGACAGCGCCCGACGCGGCGGTCCCACCCTCCGTCCCGCCGTCGGTCCCGCCCTCCGCGAGCAGCGCGGCGAACCGGTCGGCGACGGCATCCGGCGTGGGGTGGTCGAACAGCAGACCGGTGGGGAGCTGAAGACCCGTCACCGAGGCGTACCGGTCGCGCAGTTCCACGGCGAGCACGGAGTCGAAGCCGAGCTCCCGGAAGGTCAGGGCGGGCAGCACACCGTCGGGCCCGTCGTGCCCGAGGACGACGGCCGCCTCCTCCCGTACGAGCTGCACCAGGGCCTGCCGCCGGCCGGCCCTGGTCAGCTTCGCGAGCCGCCGGCGCAGCGTCGGGCCGGCGCCGGTCGCGTCGTCGTCCCGTGCGCGGGGATCCTCGCGGGGGACGCCGGCCAGGGACGCCGGCCCGGGCACCGCCGAGGACCGACGGAACGTGGCCGTACCGCCGTCGCTCCAGTGCACGCGACGCTGGAAGGCGTACGTGGGCAACGCGACCCTGGCGGGCCGGTGCGCGGCGAGCACGGCGGGCCAGTCGACGGCGACACCGTGGGTGTGGGCCCGGGCCAGCGCGCCGAGGTAACGCCGCCAGCCGCCGTCGTCGCGGCGCAGCGTCGGCAGGACCTCGGCCTCCACGCCGTGGTCCTCGACGGTCTCGGCCATCCCGACGGTCAGCACGGGGTGTGGGCTGACCTCGACGAGAACCCGGTGCCCGGCGTCGAGCACGCGGCGTACCGCCGTGTCGAAGCGCACGGGCCCGCGGAGGTTGCGGTACCAGTAGTCCGCGTCGAGTTCGGTGCCCTCGATGGCCTCCCCGGTCACCGACGACACGATCGTCGTGGTGGCGGGCCGGGCGACGACGGGGGCCAGCGCCTCGTACATCTCGTCCCGGATCCGTTCCACGGCCGGGGAGTGCGACGCGTAGTCGATGGGCACGCGCCGGACCCGTACGCCCTCCTCCCGGCAGCGAGCGGTCAGCTCGTCCAGCACCGTGCGGGCGCCCGCGACCACCGTGGACGAGGGGCCGTTGACGGCCGCGACGCAGAGCTCGTCACCCCACTCCCGCAGCAGCTCCTCGGTGCGCTCCACGGGGAGCGCGACCGCCATCAGCCCGCCGTGCCCGGCGAGCCGCGCGAGAGCACGGCTGCGCAGGGCGACGACACGGGCACCGTCGTCGAGGGAGAGCGCGCCCGCCACCACGGCCGCCGCGATCTCGCCCTGGCTGTGGCCCACGACGGCGGACGGCCGCACACCGCACGCCGTCCACAACCGTGCCAGCGAGACCATGACCGCGAACAGGACCGGCTGGACGACGTCGTCCCCGTCCAGGCCGGGGGCGCCGGGCTCGCCCCGCAGCACCGAGGGCAGCGACCACTCGACGAACGGGCGCAGGGCGGCGTCGCACTCGGCGAGCGCACGGGCGAAGGCGGGCGACGACTCCATCAGTTCCAGGGCCATGCCCGCCCATTGCGTGCCCTGACCGGGGAAGACGAACACGGGCCCGGTGGTGTCGGGGGCCTCGCCCTGTACGAGCGCGGTGGCGGAGGCGCCGTCGGCGAGCGAGGCGAGGCCGTCGAGCAGTCCGGCGCGGTCGGAGCCGAGCACGGCGGCGCGGTGGCGGAAGGCGGTGCGCGTGGTGGACAGCGAGAAGGCCACGTCGGCGGCGGAGGTGTCCTGTTCCCGGGCCAGCCAGGCGGACAGTGCCGCCGCCTGGTCCCGCAGGGCGTCCGGGGTCCGGCCGGAGAGGACCCAGGCGAGGGGGGCGTCCTGGGCCGCGGGGGAGGGGGCCTCCTGGGACGCGGCGCCGTCGTCGGCGGTGGTGTCACCGGCGGCGCGGGGCGCGTACTCGGCGAGCACCAGGTGGCAGTTGGTGCCGCCGATACCGAAGGAGCTGACCCCGGCCACGCGCGGTCGCCCGGGGTTCCGTTCCTCGGTGTCGCCCTCTCCCGCACCGCTTTCCGCGGTGTTCCACTCCTCGGCGTCGAGCTGGATCCGGAGGTTGAGCGCGTCGAGCGGGACGCGGGGGCCCTGTGTCTCGAAATTGAGGCTGGGCACGAACTCGGCGCCGTGCAGGCACAGCACCGCCTTGAGGAGGCCCGCGATCCCCGCCGCGCCCTCCAGGTGGCCGATGTTCGTTTTCACCGAGCCGACGCGCAGGGGCGATCCCTTGGGCCGGGCGGAGCCGAGGACCGCGCCCAGCGCGGCTGCCTCCACCGGGTCGCCCGTCGCGGTCCCGGTGCCGTGCAGTTCGACGTAGTCCACGTCGGACGGCCGCAACCCGGCATGGCGATAGGCGAGCCGCAGCGCCGCCTCCTGGCCGCGCTGGTCGGGGACGGTGAATCCCGCCCCGCCGCCGTCGTTGTTCACCGCGCCGCCCGCGAGCACGCAGTAGACCGGGTCGCCGTCGGCCACGGCGTCGGAGAGGAAGCGCAGCAGCACCGCGCCGCCGCCCTCGCCCCGGACGTAGCCGTTGGCCCGGGAGTCGAAGGTGTGGCACCGCCCGTCGGGCGACAGGGCGCCCGCGCCGTCCACCGCGAGGGTGCCCTCGGCGGTGAGGATGAGGCTGATGCCACCGGCCAGGGCCGCCCCGCACTCGCCCCGGCGCATGCTCTCCGCCGCCAGGTGCACCGCCACCAGTGACGAGGACTGGCCGGAGTCCACGACGAAGCTCGGGCCGCGCAGCCCCAAGGCGTAGGAGACCCGGTTGGCCATGCCGCCCCGGAGGAGGCCGGTCAGGGAGTGGGGGGTCAGCGCCGCCGGCCCCTGGTCGTGGACGACGGTCGCGTAGTCACCGCCGATCGCGCCGACGAACACGCCTGTGGTGGTGTCCCGGAACCGGTCGGCCGCCATGCCCGCATCCTCGAACGCCTCCCAGCCCAGTTCGAGCATGAGCCGCTGCTGAGGATCCATCGCCGCCGCCTCGCGCGGGGAGATGCCGAAGAAATCGGCGTCGAAGGTGTCCACGGAGTCGAGGAAACCGCCGCGCAACCCGGCAGCCGGAAACGTCTCGGGGTCATAGTCCGGCATGGCATCGAGCCGGCCGTCGGGGATACGGGAAATGCTGTCGGTCCCCGACCGGAGCGATTGGAAAAGCTGTCGAGGGCTCGTTGCCCCCGGCAGCCGGCACGAGATTCCGACGATCGCGATCGGATCCGTGTTCCGCGTTCCGGACTCACCGTCGTAGCCAGCTGACATCCGTGTCCTCAACCTTTCAGACCCGCGATCGACGTGCAGACCGCCGATCCGTGAAATCACGCCCGCTTTCTCCGTGATCGGACGCTACCGAAACGGAAACCACGGAAGCACCCCCTAAAGGCCGGGGTACACCACAGCGCTCGGTCGGCGGGCGCCCTGTATTCCTGGTCAGGGCAATAGGGGGTGGCAGAATCGGCCGCCGGTGACTCGTTTCGAACGGTCGAGGACGGAGAGGCGAGAAGGGCGACGGGCCGCGTGCACGGCGTGGTCGGTTCTTCCCGCGGACACCACGAAGGGCGCCCGCGCGCCGGGCGATCCGGACGGGGCGGCGAACCGGTGGCGCCGGCGTCGCGGACCGGGGCACACGGGCGCCGGGGCCCCGTGGAACGGGACCCCGGCGGCGGTGGGTGAGTCAGCCCTGCGCGGCGGCGCGGTCGAGCGCCGCGTCGTGGATCTCCCCGTTCCCCTGCTGGAGGAGCCCGATGAGCTCGGTGCGGCGGCTGATGCCGAGCTTGCGGAAGACCCGCGTGAGGTGCTGCTCCACCGTACTCACCGACAGATACAGCTTGCGGCCGATCTCCCGGTTGGTCAGGCCGTCCGCGGCCAGCCCGGCCACGCGGGACTCCGCGTGGCTCAGCGCCGCATAGGGGTCTTCATCCGGGCCGAGCAGGCCCACGAGGTCGAACCGGTCCTCGCTGAGCAGCAGACCACTGGCGACCCCCTGCGCATCGCACTTCCGGGCGATCTGCATCGCCCGCCTGCCCAGGGTCCGTGACCGCGCCGAGTCGCCCCGGGCGTAGTGCTCGTTGCTCAGCTCGGCCAGAGTGAGCGTCAGATCCAGCAGATGGCCCGACCTGGCCAGGAGTCTCGCCGACTCCTGCAGCCGGGGCAGCCGGTCGGGGGATTTGCCGGTCTTCGCCATGAGACGCAGGCAGGCGGCGCGGACCGCGGGCGACTTGTCCCCCGCGAGGGTGAGCTGTTCGTCGAACATGGCGTGCGCGTCGTCGACCCGGTCCAGCGCGAGGTACGCCTCTCCCACGCTGTTGCGCCACGGCACGATGGCCGGGAGGTCGAGGCCCCAGTCGCCCATCAGCCGGCCACAGCGGCGGAAGTCCTCCAGCGCCGCGTACGGACGCCCGGTCGACAGCGCGTGGAGGCCGCGCGCGTGCAGGTACGGAAGGCCGAAGGTGGTGCTGTACATCTTCTGCGGGACGGGCCTGTTCAGCACCGTGGCGGCCTCGTCGTACGCCTGGAGCGCGGTGTTCGCCGTCACCAGGGTGCCCAGCGGGTAGCCGATCATCACGCCCCAGCTCTTCCTGGACATCAGGCCCAGGGCCTCGCTCGCGTAGGTCCTGGCCAGCGGCATGTCGCCGCGGCGCAGGGCGACCTCGGCAGCCACGCTGGAGAGCACCGCCTTGAGCATCACCATGCCGCGCGAGTCGAACAGGGCGAGTAACCGGGTGCACCACTTCCCGGCCTGCTCCAGACGGTCCGCGTAGACCAGCGCGAGCAGGGCGGAGAGCAGGGGCTCCACGCCCGGATCCCCGCTTTCACAGTTCTGGAGGACATCGTCGGCGCGGGTTCCCACCCGCTCGGCGTCCTCGCCGCCGAGCGAAGCCAGCAGTGCGACGTGGGCACGGTGGGGCAGGTCCCGCCCGTGCCGTAAGCCGCCGTCCCAGCCGGTGATCGCGTGCGTGACGTCCCGCTCGGCGTCCACGGCCGAAGGACTGACGTAGCGGAGCCAGGCCCGGACGGAGTCCACCATGGCGGCTCGTTCCGGGTCGGGCTCGTCGCCCTCGGCTTCGAGCCGGCTCAGGGTGTGGAGAACGTCGTCGGATCTGGCCTGCCAGAGCAGGCCGCTGATCAGCGATTCGACGCCCTCGCGGGCCAGGTGGCCCTCATGCAGCGCCTTCTGGAGCGCGGGCAGATGACTCGCCGCGGCAGACGGACTGGTACGCCGCTTCGCGCGGACCAGGACCGACACGCCGGCGGCGCGGGCCTCCGGGGCGGCGGTGGCGCGCAGAGCGGACTCGGCGTAGCGCACTGCCTGGTCGGGCCGGTCGTCCCGGAGAGCTTCCTCCGCCGCTTCGACCATGACGAGGGCCGCCCACGGCGCCGGCCGAGTGTCCGCCGCGACCAGATGCGTGGCGACGGTGGACGGGTCGGCGCCCTCCTGTTGCAGCAACGCCGCGACGCGCCAGTGATACGTCCCTCGTTCCCTCGCGGACATCGTCTCCCGTACGGCGGCCACGGCCAGCGGGTGCCGGAACGTGCGGTCCTTCCGGAGGAGCCCCACCGTCATGAGTGCGTCGAGGGCCCGGTCCGCGGCCTCCGCGCTCACGCCGAGGGTGCCAGGAAGGAGCTGCTGGGAGCCGCTCTCCTCAAGGACCGACAGGCACCGGGCCGCCTCCAGCGTGCCGGGGTCCCCCCGGTACAGACAGACCGCGACCGCCGACCTGAACGTACTCCCCGACACCGGGGCGAAGCCGGCTTCGTCCGTGCCGCTGCCGGTGGCGACGTCCCTGACCATGGCGTTGAGCAGCATGGGATTGCCGCCCGAGGCGTCGTGGTACGCGATCGCCCGAGCGGTCCCCGCCGGCTCGCGCAGCAGCTCGGCGACGCCCTCCGCGCTCAGCATGTCCAGGAGGACGGGCTCGCACGGCAGGTTCTTGGTCAGTTCCGCGAGGAACCGGGGGATGGTGACCCAGGCCGCGTCGACGGTGCTGAGCGCCATCAGGACAGGGCGGCAACGGAGCCGTCGCTGCAGGTAGAGCAGCACCTCCAGGGAGGCTTCGTCGGCGTGGTGAACGTCGTCGACACACAGAAGCGCCGGGCCGTCACCCACCCGGTCCAACAACAGTGAGCAGGCGTCGTCCACGACGCGGGGGTCAACTCCCTGCCCGAACGTCCGCGCCGCCTCCGGTTCCAGGAGCCCGGACCGCGCGGGCGGTGGATCCCCCTCCACACAGCGGTCGAACTCGCGTTTGAGGCCTGCGCTGTGAAAGAGCTGTCTCATGATCCCTAATGGCGTCGGCTTCTCCAGGGCCGAGCCGGTCGCCGAGAACACCGGCTTCCCGGCGTGCGTCACCGTACGGGCGAACTCGCGCAGCAGGCTCGACTTGCCGCAGGTGACAGGGCCACGCACGACCACGGCCCGGCCGCCGCCCTGCGCACACGCCTCGAACGACTCGTGCAGTGCGGCGGTCTGTCCTGCCCGCTCAACCAACACCACGTACACGTCCTTTCTTGCAACCCGGCCAGGGAATTCCCTGCCCGGGGCGGGAGTGTGGGGGATGCGCCGCTCCCGGAGATCTCGGCAGAACGCGGCGGTGCGCCGCCGGCGCGTGGCGAATTCCGCGACGCCGGAGACCGGTGCTTTTCTGGTGACGGATTTTCTCGGAGCTGTGGGACTCACCAGAGGAAGGTGGTCGGGTGTGCCTCATCGGGACGGCCGTGGTCCGGCTCGGCGGTGAACTCATTCGCAAAGTGGCGGGCGGACAGAGCGAGCTGGAATTGCGCAAAAACCGGGACGACCTCTGTTATGGAGGGGAATCGACCGACTTCACAGCATGTTATTTCCGTGTGGCGGCCTACCCCTCCCCTTGGTCGATCGTCATCTGTTAGCCAGCCTAACCAGCGCGTCCGGCCGGAGTCAACGAGGCACCAAGAGTGCCCCGACGCGTGAACTGGCGGTGTATCGGAGTTGTTTCCTTCTGAATTTCCGAAGCTTCTAATTGGACAGGTGACGCGCGCCAACCCGCCCCGCTCGGATCCGTTTGCGTGCTCCCCGCCGGCAAGTGGGCCCGATCGGGCAATCCCGGCTGCCCGGAGGGGCATCCTCCGCAAGCGTCTCCCCCTCCGACGTTCCGCGTCCAGGGTCACCCCCACGCCACGCGCCGCGCGCCGGGTCGTGGTGGAGCGCTCCCACTCGCTCGGTCGGAACACGTTCCCGCCCGACTCGCCCGTGGCCGTGCCTGGTATTGCCCGAGTCCGTCATGGCTGGAACCGCGTCATCGCAGCGGCCGGGCCGGCCTCGTCGCTACTCGTCCGGTGCGCCGTGCCCCTGATGTTCGGCAGGCGTTTGCCCTTCGCAGGCCGGGTGTTGGCCTCGAAGCTGCGAGACGGTACGCCGACGGTGTCGGTGGACCGTTGTGCACGTGCTGGTGGGTGGCGGGCAGGCCGGTGGCCCGACCGGCGTGTCGGCGGGTCGGGTCGTGCTGTCGTCAGGACCGGGGAATCCGCTGGTCATCCGGGGTTCGGGAGCTGGTCGAGTTACAGGACCGCGAAAGAGATGACGGGGGTACGGCCGGTGAGGCCGGCGGCGAGGTGTCCTGCGCGGCCCCTGGGGGAAACGCCGCACCCCGGAAGCGCCGTCCCCCGGGAGACACCCGCCTCAGATCGTCATCGCCTCCTGTATCCAGCGGTTGACGCGGTACGGCAGCCACCACTCCGCCCCGCCGACCGCGAGCACGAGTCGCTCCTCGCGGAAGTCGGCGAGCGCGTCCGACGGCACCGCCGACGCGGGAGCCCCGTACGCCAGGCGTTCGATCGCCTCCTGGTAGTGCGGCTCGTCCACCGTGAACCGGCGGAGATCTCCCCAGCGACGGTCGCGTATCTGGACGAAGCCCGGCCCCTGCCGCCAGAGGCACTTGCCGAGGTAGTGGCCGTTGCGCCAGGTCCGCAGCGCGTCGTCCGCCGTCGCCGGGTCCACCCCCTCGATCCGCTGCGGCGGCTGGAGGTGGCTCAGGAGGCGGCTGATGTCCTCGGCGGCCGTCGGGCCCCCGTCCGGATCCGGCCACAGGTCCCACTCGACGAGCACCGCGCGGGCCGTCAGGTCCCTGACCAGACTGAGGGCTCGTACGGCACGGGCCGCCGCGTCCGGCGTTCCCGTGTCCGAGAGGTCCACGACGTCGGACAGCCGGACGCGGCGCGCGCCCAGTTCCCACAGCCGGTCGCACTCCTCGGCGACGGGACCGGCCAGCGCGATGTCGCCGAGGAACATCCCCGGCAGCGCGCAGGCGACGGGGTCGTAGTCACGCCAGACGGCGACGGACGGGGCGAGGGCGGAATGGGGACTCATCGGACTGGCCTCCAGGTGCGCCGGAACGGTCGGACGGCGGTGGGACGGCCCTCGTCCGAGGGCCGGACGAACCTCGGACGAGGGCCGGACAACGCTCGGGCGAGGGCTGAGGAAGGAGAAGAGAGGGAGGGGGAATGAAAGACGGGTCAGACCCGGGTCATGTGCGGTTCGGCCGGCGTGGCGGCCGGTGCGGGCGCCGCCACGGGCGACTCCACCCGCGCCGCGTGCCGGTGCCGCATGAAGTCGAGCCGCAGCAGGTCCTCGTTCACCGCCGAGGGCGCGATATGCACGTACTGCCCGTTGTCGGTGAAGACCAGCCCGAACCCCACCCAGCGGTCGAGCAGCTCCAGCACCTCGTCCTCCTGGAGCGCCCCGCCCGGCACCCGGCCCGCGGCCTTGCGGGTGAGGGCCGACGGAGTGTGTGGCTGGTCCAGCAGCCGGAACGCGGCGATCTCGTACGGGTCGGTCAGCTCCATCGCCCGCCACTCGAAGGCCCGGCGCTTGCTGACCAGGACGACGCGGTCGCCCAGATCGGCCTGCGTGAGACGTGCGTCGGCGTGGTGCTTGCGCCAGGCGGCGAGCGCGGCGTTGAGCGCGGAGACGGTGGGTTTGCCGATGCCCCGCTCCGGCGCCTCGAAGACATAGGCGAGGCCGTAGAGCTCCTCCTCCGGCAGGTCGTAGGTGAAGCGGTAGTGCGCCTCCGGGCGCAAGCCGGAGAAGCCCAGCTCGGGCCGGTTGAAGTAGGGGCTGAACCGTTCGATGGCGATACGGGCCGAGAGGTCGACCGGCGGGTTGAGGTGTTCCAGCGCCGGTATCTGCGCGATGACCGGGTCGTAGTCCTCCGCGCTCTCTCCCGGGAAGCCGTGCAGATAGTTCCAGGACACCGACAGGCCGGTCTCGGCGCCGTCGCGGAGCATGCGTACGTTCTGGCAGCCGCTGACGCCCTTGTCCATCAGGTCCAGTACGCGGCTGTTCAGGCTCTCGATGCCCGGCTGCACGTAGATCAGGCCCGCGTCGGAGAGCGTACGGAGGTGGGCGCGGCGCATATTGGCCTTGATCTCGATGTGCAGCCGCAGGTCGTAGCCGCTCTCGATGATCCGGGGCAGGACGGTGGAGAGGTAGCCCATGTCGAGGATGTTGTCGACCACGTACATGTCCAGCACACGGTGGCGGCGGGCGAGATCCATGATCTCGTCGTAGAAGGTGTCCGGGCTCTTGCTGCGGAACTGCATGAAGGAACCGTTGAGTCCGCAGAACGTGCAGTGGTGCTTCTCGCCCCACCAGCAGCCTCTGGCGCCCTCGACGACGAGCTTGGGCTCGACCCAGTTGCGGGCCACGGAGGCGCCGAGGCGTTCGAAGTAGCCGCTGTAGTCGGGCGGCAGGATGGTGGCGGGCGGCAGCGGGCTGGTGGCCATCGCGCTGGCGGTGCTCACACCGTCCGGACCGCGGTGGCACAGCCCGGCGACGCTGGAGAGGTCCGGGTGTTCATCACCGAGCGCGGACAGGAGCCGCGGAAACGCGGCTTCGCCCTCGCCCCGGATCACGTAGTCCACGAACGGGAAGTTGCGGTGGACCGTCGCGCCCTGCTCACCGTCACAGTTGGCGCCGCCGATGACGGTCACGATGTGCGGCGCGAGCTGCTTGACCTGGCGGGCGGCCGCGAGCGCGGCGGTGTTCTGCTGGAACGTGGAGGTGAAGCCGACGACGTCGGGGGCCTCGTCGACGATCCGCCGGGCGATCTCCGCAACGAACTCCGGTACCAGCCGGTGCAGTTCGCGGGTCATTCGCATCCGGGACGCGCCGAGCTTCCCCTTCATCGCGGCGGCGAACTCGTCGTCCCGCCAGTCGGGGTCGTCGTAGAGCGCGGAGGAGAAGACCCAGTCGCCGCAGCCCATGAAGTAGGAGGCCAGCGCGTAGTACTCGTAGTCCTCGGCGGTGAACTCCACGCGCCGGGTGATCCAGTCGGTGAATTCGAGGTTGGCGTGCAGGACTTCGGCACTGCCGCCCGGCACGTGCTCGTCCACACTCCGCTTGAGGATTCCCAGGGCCAGCGACGGAAGGTCGATGGGCGACCAGGGCATGTTGACCAGCAGTACGCGCATGTCAGCTCCTCGTGGGACGGCCGGACGACGGGGGAGACGGGGAACGGGGGAGACGGCGGAAACAGGGAGGCGGGAGGCGGGGCTCTTCGGGCAACCGGCCGCGGTCATGGCGGGACGCCCCCGACCTCGTTGGGACGGACAACCCCGCCGCGGACAACCCCGCCGCGGCGGACGCCCCCGTGGTGACGGGGCGACCGGCCGGCCCGGCATCGGTGGCCGCCGGGCCGGCCGGCGAGGATCAGTCCTCTTCCGCGTCTTCCGCGTTGCGGAACGGGATGGTGACCGTGACGCCGACGCTCGGCTTCCGGTTCTCCTCGTCACCCTCAAGCGGGTCGTTGTGGATGATGTCCTTCTGCATGGGCGGTTCTCCTCTCGGTGTGTTCGGCGGTACCCGTCCCGGCCGCCGCCGCGGTACGGACGCGGCCGGAATCCCCCCTCCGGTCGGCGGGGGCGTCTTGGGGGGCGCGGCGCGTGCCGCGCGTCCCGCGCAGCTCGCGGTCGAGGAAGACCACGGCGCGCCGCAGTACGGCGACGTGGTCGCCGCCCTCGTAGCCGTCGTGCCCGCTGTCGAGCCACATCGACTCGTGGCGGGCTCCGGCGGCGCGCAGCGCGGCGAGGTATCCGCGCACCTGGCCGGGCGGGCACTTGGCGTCCCGGGTGGCGGCCACGACCAGCAGCGGTGCCCGCACGCCCGAGGCGTACCGGATCGGCGAGCTGCGGGCGTACGCCTCGGGCACGTCGTCGGGTGTGCCTCCGTACAGGCGCTCGTCCAGGGTGCGCAGCGCGGACGTGGTGGTGTGGTACGCGGCGACGCCGTCGGCGACGGGCTTGACGGCGACGCCCGCCTGCCACAGCCCGGGGCGGGTGCCGAGGGCCAGCAGCGCGAGGTAGCCGCCCCACGAGGTGCCCCACAGTCCGACGGCGTCCGGGCGTACCAGCCCGCGCCCGATGAGATCGGCGCGCACCGCCACCAGGTCCTCGACCTGCGTGAGCCCCACGCCCGCGCTGAAGGCCCGGCGCCAGCGGGGGCCGTAGCCGGTGGAGCCGCGGTAGTTGACGCGTGCGACGGCGAAGCCCGAGGCCACGAGCGAGTGCACGACACCGTCGTAGGCGTCGCGGTCGTGGTCGGCGGGACCGCCGTGCACGAGGAGGACGACGGGCGGCGGCACGCCCCGCCCCCTGGCCGCCAGGCTCTCGGAGGCTTCGCCCCGCGGGAGTTCGGGACCCTGTGGCGGGCCGTGGCCCTCGGGAAGGCTGAGCCATGTGTGCACGGGGCCGTCCGGGGTCGGCGTCCACAGGTCGCGGTGGTCGCCCGGTACGCGCCCCGGCACGGTGCCGAGGGCCGGCAGCGCGGTACCGGCCGTGGAGTGCATACGCGGCGGATGGGCCGTGTCCGTCCACAGGTAGTGCACATCGCCACCGGCCCGCGGCGCCGCGTCCAGCAGACTGCCGGGCGGTGTCATCACGCGCGTGAGGGTGCCGGTGTCCAGGCGGGCCCGGTGCAGGGTGCTGCGGCCGTGGCGGTCCTCGCGGATCAGGACCGTACGCCCCTCGTCCTCGTCCGGGTACCAGCGGGCGGTGATCTCGCTGTCGAACGCGCACCACGGGTACGTACGGATCCCGGTCTCCGGCCGCCAGCTGGCCAGCAGATAGCGGTCGTCGTCCTCGCGCACCAGCAGCAGTTCGTCGCGTTCGGCGGTGGGCGCGAAGCCGAGCGACCAGAGTCTGCCGTGTTCCCCGGAGCCGGAGAGCACGGCGCGCGGTGTGCTGTCCGCGGCCAGGACGGTCACGGCGTGCGCGGATCCGGCGGGTCCGCCGATCGCCAGCAGACCGGCCGCGGCGGTGATCCCGGACAGCGTGGCGTGCTGGTCGACGCGCGTCACCTCGTGTGCGGAAGCGCCACGCCGGCCCAGGTGGACGGTGGTCGTCCGGCCGTTCCCCAGCCCTATGGCGACGATTCCGTCGTCGCTCACGGCCAGGCCGCGCGGGGTGCCCGGGGGCACGCCGGTCAGCCCGGGGAGGTCGGGGCCGCCGCGGAAGGGCTGGAACCGCCAGTGCCCCTCGCCGTGCGCGTCCTCGTCGAACCACCAGACGTTCGCGTCCCGGTCGATCGTTCCGTGCAGAGTGCCCCCCGGCCGGTCGGTGACCTGGCGGGCGCGCCCGGTCCCGGCGTCCCAGGCGAAGACCTCGCACCGGCCGTTCGCGTCCGCGGTGAACGCCATCAGCGCCGGATCGGCGGCGCAGACCTCGGGCAGGGCGGCGAGGTAGACCTGGTAGCGGGAGCCGGTCATACGCCTCGCCCCCTCGTCGGAACGTCTCCCGCCGGTGTGTCCTTCGGCGGTACGCCCGGCGCCAGTACGCGTCCCGCGCCGAGGGTCGTGTGCAGAGCGAGCAGGACCAGCACTCCGGCGGAGGCGAGCGCGGGTACGGCGGCCCCCGCGTGAGCCGTCAGGAACCCGGCGAGCGCGGGCGCCATGGCGGCGGCCCCGCCGGCGGCGGTGGCGAGCACGGAGCCCGCGCGGGCCTGGAGTTCGGGCGGCGTCCCCTGGATGGCCCGGGCCTGGAGGATCACGGTGGCCAGTGGCATGATCAGGCAGAACCCGCCGAACAGCGCCCCGTACGCCCACGGCCCCCCGGCCGTCGCGAGCGCGGCGGCGAGCGGGATCATGAGCCAGGACACCGTCACGACCGCCCGCACGGGGCTGAGTCCGCGCGCCAGTCGGGGCGCGGCGAGCGAACCGGCGAGTCCGGCGGCGCCGGACAGCGCCAGGACCAGGCCCATGGGTGTGCCGCCGTGGCCGCTCTCCTGCAAGGTGAAGACGGCGTCGTAGTACAGCGCGGCCAGCACACCGTTGACGGTGGTGGTCCACACAAGTACCAGCCGCAGCAGGGGGGTCGCCCGGACGAGCCGGACCCCGGCGCTCGCCTCGGCGGCCAGCGCGGACCAGGTGTCGCGTGCGGAGCGAGGCGCGGGTTGTGGCACGGGACCGTACTGGGCCGCGCTCCCGGCCGCCTCCGACGTGCCGTCGGCCCGGTCCGCCCGGTCCGCCCGGTCCGCCCGGTCCGTCATATCCGACCGGTCCGCCGGGTCCGCGCTGTCGGTCCGGTCGGCCCGCAGGTTCGCGCGCATGGCCCGGACGCACACGGCCGTGACGGCGTACGAGACGGCGTCCAGCACGAAGGGCAGCGCGCGCGAGACCTGGTACAGCATGCCGCCCAGAGCGGGTCCCGCGACCAGTGCGCCCCGGTCACCCGCCTCCAGCCCCGCCACCACGCGCGGGAGGTTCCCGGGCGTGGAGATCAGGGCCACCGTGCCGCGGGCCGCCGCCTCGTAGCAGGCGGTGGCGGTACGTTCCACGAGTACGGCGGCGAGCAGATGGACCAGTGAAGGCCGTCCTTCCGTGACGGCCAGGGCCACGGCCACGGAGCCCATCGCGAGCGCCGAGACCACCGCCGACCAGAACATCACCCGCTTACGCGCGCCACGGTCGGCGGGTACGGCGACGAGCGGGCCGAGGACCAGACCGGTCGCCGTGGACACCCCGGCGACCAGCCCCACCACCGCCGGCGAGTAGCCGAGCCCGAGGAGCAGCAGCGGCAGGACGACCCCGGACGCCTGGCTGCCCAGGGAGTCGGCGGCGTTCGCGCACCAGAGGAGCCGGACGTCGCGGGTGGCGGGCCGGGTGTCCTTGGCGGGTTCGGTGTCCTCGATCAGGACCGGCGGTGTCGAAACGGCCTGGACGTGCGAGGCCCCTGTCTCGGGAACAGAAGATCCCATGCGCAGCCCTCCCCGTTTCCGCCGTCACACTCCACGTCGCATGCGGGATGGCATGCGAAATAGCGCCATACTTGACAAAGATGCGTAGAAAAGGTGCAGGAATTGAAACGCTCGGGAGCTTAACCAGGCGCCGATGTGGAGGACAAGGCTGCCCGTACGAGGGCTGGTCCGCTTTCACGCGAGCGCTGTGGGGCGCGCCAGGGCCCCGTACAGCGGCATCGGGACGAGCGGTTCTTACCACGCCCGCCATCCGCGATCACCGTGCCAGGGGTGGCGAATTCGGGCGGCGACGGCGTGGCGCCCGGGGTTCCCGCTTCGCTTTGGCATTCGCGGCGCCGAATGAATCTTCCGGGCGGGCGGAGCCCCTTGTGGATCGGCGCCGACCACGCCGGACATAAGCCGGAATTCGCCACTCCGCGGGGGGAACGGTATCTGAACTGCGCGGGGAACGGGACGGGACGCCGTCGACCGGCCCCGGTCCCACCAGCGCCACGACGCCCCGCCGCGGCCGCCGGAGGCGCCCGCCATGCCCGCCGCCGACGGCGTACGCGGCCTTCCCGGTGGCGAACGCGGCCCCCGCCGTCGACGCGCCGCACCCCGCGCACCCCACGGGAGGAGAAGGCCTCGGCGGAAGCGTGCGGGCCGGTGCGATATCCGGAATCCCACTCCCCGGATATCGCCGGACCGACGGCAACGGCTCAAGTTATTGGCCGAAAACGTATGAGGGACCAGCGGGAAAGAGACAGGCGGGAAGGGAGACGCGAGATCGTCTTCGCTGCGCCGTAGCCCACCCTGCCAAGGGCGGGCGTCCCCTACCGGTCGCTGCGGCGTCGACGGCAGGTCGGTCCTCCGGCCGCGGTGCCACCGCGCGGGTGTGTCGTCTTGTGGCGAGCGTCGTGGACGCCATGGTCACGGGTGGTGTCCTGTGGCGTCGTGCTCCGCGGCGATCGGGACGGACTCGTGGATCAGCAGGCTGTGTCGGTCGCTCGCCCAGGCCAGGCGGAGAGCCTGGACCACGGACAGTTGGCCGCTGAAGCCCGCGGGCGGGCGACACTCCCGCACGCGGGCGGGCGACACTCCCGCACCTCGATCGCGCCCCCACGCCACACCAACAGCCGACGCCCTCATACCCTGCCCACGACGACGCCGCCTGCCTCCCGAGTCCTGTCTCGGGTTGCCGGGCGCGCCCCGTACGGGTCCGGCGCAGCGCCTGCGCGTGCACAGCGCCTGCGCGTGCAAGGCGGCGGCCTGGCGGTGGCATTCGGTCCGCGCCCCATGAAATGCTGAGTCCCCGCCGACAAGCTGACGGGGACTCATGAATGGCAGGCGTTCAACAGCGGGGAATTCCCGCGGAGATGTTCTCCAGATCACTGCCGATGATCCACCTGCCGTCCTGCCCCGACAGCTCGTACCAGGTGGATCCGCCTGTGGTGGCCTTGCAGTGCAGGTGGACCGTCTCGGTGTCGTAGACGATTCCCCACTGCTCGGCGTCGACGCTTCTCCTCTTGAGTACGTCGGCGTTGTCGGGGCCCTTGACCGTGGCCCTGCCGCCGGTCGCTCCGTCGCCTTGACAGTCGGGAATTCCCGGCGTGAGCCGTTCGAGTTTCTCGCCGATGATCCACCTGTTCCCCTGCCCCAGCAGCTGGTACCACCTGGCCCCGTCGCCGGTCCCCTTGCACCGCAGGTGGACCGTCTCGGTGTCGTAGACGATCCCCCACTCTTCGGCGTCGAAGCGCTTGCTCTTGACGACGTCGGCGTTGCCGGGGGTGGTGACGATGCCCGTGTAGTCCACTCGCGGCGCCATGACGGTACGGTCCGTGGGGGAGGCGGAGTTCACCGGCTGCACCGCGGTCGCCGACCCGATCCCGGTCAGTGTGAGAACGACGAGGCCCGCCACGGCTCCTGCCTGGCTGCGAAATGCGCGCATGATTCCCTCATTTCCTTGCCGGGGAAAATCCCCGTCAACTGTCGACGAACGCTCTGGAAGTGAGCGCGATAGGCTTGAATGAAGGATTCCACCAGCACGAGTCGGCTATGCCCCCAGGAATGGCGACTGCCTGCCAAGAGTGGCCGTGTGGCAGGTTGCAAATATGAATAATTACGTCCGCGTGTTCAGTAATGGATAAGGCGTTGTGCGCTGACGCGACCGTCAGGCCTCCACGTGGGCGACGAAGTCCCTGGCTCAGCGCCAGGATCCCTTCGGGGAACCCTTCACAGACATGGGCAGACCTTGGAGTCGGCCGCACGGTCGGCGCCCGCGATTTCGCCGAGGGTCATCCGGCAGGGCCGCGAGGCCGCCGGCTGTTCGGCGACCCGTACCGCGAGGACTCCGCTGCCGGGCTGGAGCCCGAGCGGTTGCGCGAGTTCACCCACAGACGCTGCCCAAGGATTTTCCGCCTCGCCCGCCGCCGAGCCGACGTCTTCCTCGCGATGCTCCGCGACGGCACCCTCTACGACCCCCGACCCGCCACAGGTTGACGAAACCTGTAGGGGCGCCCCCACGGGGGCCACCGGCCCTGCACCGATTTCTGGATGCGGCCCCGATCGCAGCCGAGAGATCAAAGGGCTCCCCTCGCAACGGGACATGTGACATAGTACTGATGTGTCCACTCCTCTTCGGATCGTCGTCGTGGGCGCCGGTATCGTCGGCGCGGCGACAGCCCGT
Organism: Streptomyces sp. NPDC059092; assembly: GCF_042756365.1. Lineage (NCBI taxonomy): Bacteria > Bacillati > Actinomycetota > Actinomycetes > Kitasatosporales > Streptomycetaceae > Streptomyces > Streptomyces sp. NPDC059092. The sequence continues at coordinate 54,741 of NZ_JBHZEJ010000037.1, read as the reverse complement.
GCCCTGGTCCGCGCCGGTTGCGATGTGACCGTCGTCGACCGCGGCGCTACGTCCGGGGGCACCTCCGCCGGTGGCGAGGGCAATCTGCTCGTCTCGGACAAGGAACCCGGCCCCGAGCTGCGGCTGGCGCAGCGTTCGCTCGCCGCCTGGGCGCGGATCCAGGACGAGTTGCGGGACGAGCTCCCCGCCGGATTCCCCAACCTCGAACTGGAACGCAAGGGCGGTCTGGTGGTCGCCACGACCGAGGCCGGCGCGCAGGCTCTGCTGACGTTCGCGGACACCCAGCGGGGGGCCGGAGTGCTGGCCGAGACGGTGGACGACGCCCGGGCTCATGAGCTCGAACCCGACCTGACACCGCACCGCACCGCCATGGTGTTCTACCCCGAGGACCTGCAGGTGCAGCCGGTGGCCGCGACCGAGGCGCTGCTGGCCGCGGCCCGCCGCCACGGCGCGCGCGTACGACAGGGCGTAGAGGTGACGGGGCCGGTGCTGTCGTCGGGCCGGCTCGTCGGCGTACGGCTGGCGTCCGGAACCCTGCCCGCCGACGCCGTGGTGCTCGCCGCCGGACCCTGGTCCGGCCTGGTCGCCGAGCGGCTCGGCGTTCTTCTCCCGGTGCGTCCGCGGCGCGGCACGGTGCTGGTCACTTCCCGGATGCCGGTCCGTGTACGGCACAAGGTGTACGACGCCGACTATGTGGGCGCGGTCGGCTCCGGCTCGGCCGACCTGCAGGTCTCCAGCGTGGTCGAGTCGACCGCCGGCGGGACCGTCCTGATCGGCTCCTCCCGGGAGCGCCGCGGCTTCGACGAGCGGATCGAGGCCCGGGTGCTCGCCGCGCTGGCCGCCAAGGCGTTGCTGTTGTTCCCCTTCCTGGCCGACGCGCAGGCGATGCGCGCGTACGGAGGGTTCCGGCCGTTCGTCCCCGACCACCTGCCGGTGATCGGTGCCGACCCGCGGCTGCCCGGTCTCTGGCACGCGACCGGGCACGAGGGCGCCGGGATCGGCCTGAGTCTGGCCACCGCCGAGCTGCTGCGCGACCAACTCCTGGGCGGCGCCGCCGATCCGCTGGCGGCCGAGTTCCGGCTGGACCGTCCCACCCTGCTGCCGCACCTCGAAGGGGCCGCCCGATGAAGGGGATACATATCGAGGTCGACGGGGACCGGATCCCCGGCCTGGCCGGGCAGAGCATCGCCGGGCTGCTGCTGGCCGACGGGCGGGTGGCCTGGCGGCGTACCCGCACCGGCCGCCCCCGCGGTGTGTTCTGCGGTATCGGAGCCTGTTTCGACTGCCTGGTGACCGTCAACGGTTTGCGTGACGTACGGGCCTGCCAGCGGCGGGCCGTGGACGGGGACAAGGTCGACCTGCAGGAGGACGATCGTGACTGAGGTACAGGTACTCGTCGTGGGCGGCGGGCCGGCCGGGATGGCCGCGGCGCTGGCCGCCCGCCGTCACGGCGCCAGTGTCGTGCTGCTCGAAGCCGGTGATGACCTCGGCGGGCAGTACTGGCGGCATCTGCCGGGCGGGCGTGGAGACGCGGGCGAGCGGCTGTGGCAGCACGGCTGGGACCGCTTCGTCGCGATGCGCGGCGAACTGCTGGGCGACGAGGGCTGCGAGATCGTGACCGGCGCGCACGTCTGGTCGGTCGGTCGGCGTGAGGACGCCCCGCCGCTGGTGCACGTGTTCGTCGGCGAGCCGGACGGGCAGCGGCGCGAGCCGCGTACCTTCGATCCGGCGGCCCTGGTGCTCGCGACCGGGGCGTACGAGCGCACCCTGCCGTTCCCCGGCTGGGACCTGCCCGGGGTCTTCACCGCCGGGGCGGCGCAGGCGCTGGCCAAGGGCGAGCGGGTGGCCGTCGGCCGCCGCGTCCTGGTGGCCGGCGCCGGGCCGTTCCTGCTGCCCGTGGTCTCCAGCCTGCTGCGGATCGGCGTCGAGGTCGCGGGGGTCGTCGAGGCGGCCGGTCCTGCGCAGCTCGCCGGAGGCTGGGCCACCCGGCCGTGGCAGCTGTTCGCGGCTCGGCGCAAGGCCGGTGAACTGGCCGGGTACGCCCGCCAACTGGCCGCCCACCGCGTTCCGTACCGGACCGGTGCGGCAGTCGTCGCGGCGCACGGCACCGATCGGGTGGAGGCGGTCACGGTGGCGCGCCTGACCCGGGAGTGGAAGCCGGTCCCCGGCACCGGACGCCGGATCGAGGTCGACGCGGTCTGCGTGAGCCATGGCTTCGTCCCGCGCACCGAGCTCGCCCTCGCGGCCGGCTGCGCGGTGGGCGTGGACGGTGCGGTCACCGTCGACGAGCGGCAGCGTACGTCGGTGGCCGGAGTGCTGACCGCCGGTGAGCTGACCGGTATCGGCGGCGTCGACCTGGCCCTGGCGGAGGGCGGGATCGCCGGGAGCGTCGCAGCCGGGGGAGTGCCCGCACCGGGCGCGGTCCGCGAGCGGGCGGTCTTCCGGGCGTTCGCCGCGCGGCTCGCCGCCGCGGGCGCCATCCGCCCCGGCTGGCGAGCCTGGGTGGACGACGACACCGTGGTGTGCCGCTGCGAGGACGTCACCGCGGGCGCGCTGCGCCGGGCCGCGGAGCTGACCGGCTCCCGCGGGCTGCGCTCGCTCAAACTGACCACCCGGGCCGGCCTGGGCCTGTGCCAGGGCCGCACCTGCGGCCGTGCGGTCGAGGAACTGCTCACCGGTGCGAGCGGGCCCGGCCTGCTCGACCCGGGCCGTACCGCCCACCGGCCGATCGCGATCCCCGTACGCCTGGGCGAACTCGCGGCTTCGGCCAGGACCAGCAACCGAGAGGACGTCCCATGAGTTCCGCACCGACCGATCTGCGCGGGGTGATCGTCGCCACCGCGCTGCCCTTCAAGGAGAACCCCTCGGCCCCCGCCGGGCTGGAGGTCGACTACGACCGTTACGCGGAGCACTGCGACTGGCTGATCGGCGAGGGCTGCCACGGCGTAGGTCCGAACGGATCGCTCGGCGAGTACTCCGCGCTGACCGACGCGGAGCGCCGCAAGGTCGTCCAGGTGGCCGTCGAGGCGGTCGGCGGGCGCGGCGTCGTGGTGGCCGGGGTGCACGGGCCGGGCTGGCACCAGGCCAGGCAGTGGGCCGAACTGGCCGCCGAGGACGGGGCCGACGCCGTGCTGGCGCTGCCGCCGACGATGTACCGGGCCAGCCGCGCACAGGTCGTCGAGCACTACACGAAGATCGACGAGGTCGGACTGCCGATCATGATCTACAACAACCCGGTCGACACCAAGGTCGACCTCGTCCCCGACCTGGTGGCCGAGATCGCCCAGCTGCCCCACGTGACCGCGGTCAAGGAATTCAGCGGGGACGTGCGCCGGCTGTTCGACATCACCGAGCGGTGCGACATCGACGTCGTGGCCGGCGCCGACGACGTGCTGTTCGAGCTGATGGCCGACGGGGCGGTCGGCTGGTTCGCCGGCTTCCCCAACACCTTCCCGGCCGAGTCGGTGGCGATCTACGAGCACATGCTGGCCGGGCGGTTCGAGGAGGCCCGGGAGCTCTACAAGCACCTCGTCGCGGTGTTCCGGTGGGACTCGCGTACCGAGTTCGTGCAGGCCATCAAGCTCGGCATGGACATGGTCGGCCGGTACGGCGGTCCCTGCCGCCCGCCGCGTGGCCCGCTCTCCGCCGAGCACGACGCCCAGGTGCGCGCCGACATGCGACGGGCCATCTCGGCGCTTGAGGCGCGCCGTGCGGTGGCGGTCTGAGATGCGTACATCGCGGCTGTTCTCCGCCGTCGACTCGCACACCGAGGGCATGCCGACCCGCGTCGTGACCGGTGGCGTCGGGGTGATCCCCGGCGCCACCATGAACGAGCGGAGGCTGTACTTCGCCGAGCACCTCGACCACGTACGGCGGCTGCTGGTGAACGAGCCGCGCGGCCATTCGGCGATGAGCGGGGCCCTCCTCCAGCCGCCGACCCGCCCCGACGCGGACTTCGGCGTGCTGTACATCGAGGTGTCCGGGTGCCTGCCGATGTGCGGGCACGGCACGATCGGGGTGGCCACCGTGCTGGTCGAGACCGGGATGGTCGAGGTCGTCGAGCCGGTGACCAGCATCCGGCTGGACACCCCGGCCGGGCTGGTGGTGGCCAACGTCGCGGTCAAGGACGGGCACGCCGAGAGCGTCACGCTGGAGAACGTGCCCGCGTACTGCGACCGGCTCGACGAGACCATCGAGGTGCCCGGCCTCGGCGAGGTCAGGTACAGCCTGGCGTTCGGCGGGAACTTCTACGCCATGGTGGACCTCGACGACGTGCGGCTGCCGTTCGACCGTGGACGCAAGGACGAGATTCTGAGCGCCGGGCTGGCGATCATGGATGCGATCAACACGTCTGCGCCCCCCGAGCACCCGCGGATCGACGGTGTCGACCACTGCCACCACGTGGAGTTCATCGCGCCCGGTTCCGACGCCGCGCACTCGCGGCACGCCATGGCCATCCACCCGGGATGGTTCGACCGGTCGCCCTGCGGAACCGGTACGTCGGCGCGGATGGCCGAACTGCACGCACGCGGTGAGCTGGCGCTGCACCAGGATTTCGTCAACGAGTCCTTCATCGGCAGCCGGTTCACCGGCCGCCTCGTGGGAGAGACCACGGTCGGCGGCCTGCCCGCCGTGCTGCCGACCATCACCGGCCGGGCCTGGGTGACCGGGATCGGCCAGTACATGCTGGACCCGACCGACCCCTACCCGGCCGGTTTCGAGTTCTGAGGGGGGAAGGGGGCGTCGCGCACGGCTCCGCGCCGCCGGGCCGCGCCCGGGAGAGGCCGCGGCCCGGGAGAGGCCGGGCCGCACGCCGACCGGCGCTTCCAGCCGCCGGTGACCTGTCAGGGGACACCACCGTCGATGTTCCCGCGGCGCCTGCGACGAACGGCGAATGCGATACTCAGCACCACCGTCGGCCGACGGTGCTCGGCGGGGTGTGACATTTCAGTGGTGGGAGGACGGCGCGGATGAGCTCATCAATCATCGGCCCGGTGTCGGTGGGGGCGAGCCTGCGCGGCACAGTGGAGGACGCGGTGGCCGCGGCCATCGTCTCGGGCGAGCTGGCTCCCGGGGCCCTGGTCACCGCGCCGACACTGGCCGCACGTTTCGGGATCTCCGCCACCCCGGTCCGTGAAGCCCTGCTCAACCTGCAGGAACGCGGCTTCGTCGACGTGGTGCGCAACAAGGGTTTCCGGATCACCGAGGTCAGCGAGCAGGACCTCTGGGAGATCGTGCGGCTGCGCCAGCTGCTGGAGGCCCCGCCGATGCGGGAGATCGCGCGGACGCTGCAACCGGAGGCCGGTGCCGACCTGCGGCGCAGGGCCCAGACGATCGTCGACGCGGCCGCGGCGGCCGATCTGGCCGGCTACCTTGCCGCCGACATGGCCTTCCACCTGCGGCTGCTGGAGCTGCACGGCAACCGCCGGCTGGTCGCGATGGTGAAGGACCTGCGGCAGCAGACCCGTATGGTCGGCCTGGCCGACATGATCGGCACAGCAGAGCTGGCCCGCTCGGCCGCCGAACACCACAGCCTGGTGGACCTGTTGGAGGCGCGTGACGGGCGGGGTGCGGAGACACTGCTCACCGCCCACATCGGACACGTGCTCGGCTGGTGGAACGGCCGCTCGGAGGAGTGAGACACCCGGTGTGACGAGCCCGCCCGGCCGAGCCGGGCGGGCCGTCGGCGCGCGCCCGTGCACAGGAGGGTCCTCGCAGTAAATTCTCGTGACAGCTCTTCTCCCGAGAGGTGTCACATACTACTGTCCTCTCAAGTGGCCGGGATCGCAGTGATCCCGATCGCTTCGTGGGACCGGTCGTGGCTGCTCCGCCCTGCCCGCCGGCCCATCGGATGCGCAGCACATCTGCCCACCGTTCCCGCACGTAGTCGCTGGTCCGCCGGCCCGTCACCCGTCCCGCTCATCCGGACGGCCGGGCTGCCCGCACCCGACCGGAAGGTAGGACCACTTGAAGAGAACCTCGTCTTCAGCGGCGCTCGCTGGGCTGGCGGCCGGCGTACTCGCCCTTTCGGCCTGCACCGGCGGCGGCCCCTCGTCCACGACCACCGGCGGTGGGGCCGCGGTCAAGGGCGGGACCGTGCAGGTCCTGCAGGCGACCGACTTCTCCTATCTCGACCCGGCCCGCGGCTGGGACGGTGGCGTCAACGCGCTGTACCGTCTGATGTACCGCCAGCTGATCGCCAAGGCACCCAATGACGCCAAGGACCCCAACGCGATGGTCCCCGACCTCGCGCAGAGCCTCGGCAAGGTCTCCGCCGACGGTCTGACCTGGACCTACAAGCTCAAGGCCGGGATCAAGTTCGACACCGGCGCGCCGATCACGTCCAAGGACGTCAAGTTCGGCGTCAGCCGCGGCTGGGACCCCGAGATCGGTATCGGCGCGCCCTACCTGAAGCAGCTGATCGACGCCCCGAAGGGCTATCAAGGCCCGTACCGCTCGGGCGATCTGCCGACGATCGGGACGCCGGACGACCGGACGATCGTCTTCCATCTCAAGGCTCCGTTCCCCGAGTTCGACGCGGCGCTGTCCCAGCCGAGCGGCACCCCGTTCCCGGTCGGCACCGGCGAGGGCAACTCGTTCATCAAGGACGTCATCGCCTCCGGCCCGTACGACGTGGAGAAATTCGTCCCGGGCAGCCTGATCCAGCTCAAGCGCAACCCGCACTGGGACGCGCAGGGTGACACGGTCCGCAAGGCCTACCCCGACGCGTGGCGCTTCACCATCGGCGTCGAGGGCGCCACCATCGACGAGCGTCTCATCGCCGGCCAGGGCGCCGACATCAACGCGATCTCCGGAAGTGTGCAGACAGCCACCGTCGCCCGCCTGCGGACGCCGCAGCTCAAGGCGCGGACGATCAAGGCGCCGTCGACCTGTCTCACATACATGGGTCTCAACACGACGAAGAAGCCCCTGGGCGACCTGAAGGTGCGTCAGGCCGTCAACTACGCGGTGGACAAAGGCTCGGTGCTCAACGCCACCGGCGGCAAGCAGTTCGCGACGGTCTCGAACAGCCTCCTGCCACCGACGGTCTCCGGGCATGTCGACCACGACCCCTATCCGAGCGCGGACAACGCCGGTGACGCGGCCAAGGCCAAGCGGCTGCTCACCGAGGCGGGCTACCCGAACGGCTTCACGATGACCCTGGACGTACGCGCGCAAGAGACCGCCCAGCGCCAGGGCGAGGCGATTCAGCAGGCGCTCAAGCGGGCCGGCATCAAGGTCGAGCTGAACGTGATCGACGGGTCGACCTACTACGAGACGATCGGCACGCCGTCGCAGCAGCACGACGCGGCGATCACCGGCTGGTGCCCGGACTGGGCGTCGAGCGCGTCGACATTCCTGCCGCCGCTGTTCGACGGCCGGCACATCACCGCCAAGGGCAACCAGAACCTCGCCCAGCTCGACGACGACGCCGTCAACGCCGAGATCGACCGGATCGGCGCGATGACCGACCTGGCCGCGGCGAACAAGGCCTGGGGCGAGCTGGACAAGAAGATCACGGCGCTGGCTCCCTTCGTTCCGCTGAACGTCGAGAACCGCATCTACCTGCCGGGCACCAACGTGGCGGGGATGATCGTGCCCAGCGGCGACATCGACTACGGGATCATCGGTCTCAAGGACCCGGCGAAGGGCTGACATGACGATCTCGTCAACCGGCCCGCAGGTGCCGGAGGTGTCGGTACCGGGCACCGGCGGCACCTCCGGCACCGCCCCCGACCCCCGCAGGAGCGTGGCCCGCGCCCTGCTGCGCGACCCGGCGGCCGTGGCCTGCCTCGGCTACATCGCGCTGATCGTGCTCATGGCGGTGTTCGCACCTCTCATCGTCCGGGTCAGCGGCTGGGACCCGTACGAGTTCGACCAGAGCGCCATCGACCCCGACCTCGGCGGCATGCCCACCGGGTCCTGGGGCGGCGTCTCCGGGTCGCACTGGCTCGGTGTCGAGCCCGGCAGCGGCCGGGACATCTTCGCCCGGATCGTGTACGGCGCCCGCTCCTCGATGCTCATCGCGCTCGGCGCGACGCTGCTCACCACGGTGCTCGGCATGGTGTTCGGCCTGCTGGCCGGCTACTTCGGCGGCCGGACCGACATGGTGATCTCGCGGGTCATGGAGTTCCTGATGGCGTTCCCCGCGCTCATCTTCATGATCGCCGTACTGTCCGCACTGCCCGCGGACGACCGGCAGTACCTGCTGGTCGTGGTGATTTCGCTGTTCGGCTGGCCCTACCTGGCCCGGATCGTCCGAGGACAGACCATGTCGCTCAAGGAGCGCGAGTTCGTCGAGGCGGCCCGCGCGTCCGGTGCCTCCCGCACCACCATCGTGTTCACCGAGATCCTGCCCAACCTGCGCTCGACCATCCTGGTCATGGTGACCCTGGCGGTACCCGGCTACATCGGTACCGAGGCCGGACTGTCCTTCCTCGGCGTCGGCCTGGTCCCGCCCACACCGTCCTGGGGGCAGATGATCTCCAGTTCGGTGAACTGGTACGCGGTGGTCCCCACGTACTTCCTGGTGCCGGGCCTCTTCCTGGCGCTGCTGGTGCTGTCCTTCATGGTCCTCGGCGACCACATCAGGACCGCCGCCGAGCCCGGGGGCCGCTCATGACCCGCTACGTCGTGCACCGCGTGCTGGGCATGGTGCTGGTGCTCTTCCTGGTCTGCCTGTTCACCTACATCATCTTCTTCGCCCTGTCGCCCGACCCGGCCGTACAGATCTGCGGCAAGAACTGCACCCCGGAGCGCATCGACCAGATCCGCGCCAACCTCGGCCTGACCGACCCGTTCCTGACCCAGTTCCTGCACTTCCTGCAAGGGCTGTTCCTCGGCCGCGACCACGGCGGCGGCCCGTCCGCGGTCCACTGCCCGGCCCCCTGCCTCGGCTACTCCTTCCAGACCTCGCAGTTCGTCACCGACATGGTCGTGCAACGGCTGCCGGTGACCGCGGTGGTCGCCCTCGGCGCGGCCGTGCTCTGGCTGGTCATGGGCGTCATCGGCGGTCTGCTCAGCGCCGTGCGCGAAGGGAGGTTCACCGACCGGTTCATCGCCGCGCTCACCCTGGGCGGCATGTCGGTCCCCAACTATGTGCTCGCCCTCGCGCTCCAGTACGTACTCGTGGTCCGGCTGCAATGGCTGCCCTTCCCGCAGGCCGTGCGGTTCGCCGACGACCCGGGGCAGTGGTTCCTCAACTTCATCATGCCGTGGACGGTGCTGGCGATCGGGTACGCCTCCTCGTACACCCGGCTCACCCGGGCCAACGTCATCGACACCCTGGACGAGAACTTCGTACGGACCGCGAGAGCCAAGGGCCTGCGACCCGCCCTGGTGTGGCGGCGGCACGCGCTGCGGCCGGCGCTGACCCCGATCGTCACGATCGCCGGCATGGACTTCGCCGGCCTCCTCGGCGGCGCGCTGATCACCGAGACCGTCTTCGGGATCAACGGCGTCGGCAAACTCGCGGCGGACTCCATCACCAAGAACGACCAGCCGGTCATCATGGCGGTGACGCTGCTCGCCGCGTTCTTCGTCGTGGTCGGCAACATGGCCGTCGACCTCGTGTACTCGGCGATCGACCCGCGGGTCGGCAAGGGAGCGGCGTCATGAGCGACCTGCTGCGCGTCCGCGACCTGACCGTCGCCTTCCACGGCGCCCCCGTGGTCGACGCCATCGGCTTCGCCGTGCCGCCCGGCGGCGCCCTCGGCATCGTCGGCGAGTCGGGCTCCGGCAAGTCCATGACCAGCCTCGCGATCATGGGACTCCTCCCGAAGGGCGCCACCCGCACCGGCAGCGTCGAGTTCGACGGCACCGAACTCACCACACTGAACGAACGCGGGATGCGCGCCGTTCGCGGCGACCGGATCGCGATGGTGTTCCAGGACCCGCTCTCCTCGCTGAACCCGTACTACACGGTGGGCACGCAGATCGCCGAGGCCTACCGGTCCCACCGCTCCGGCGTCACCCGCCGGGCGGCCCGCAAAGCGGCGATCGAGGCGATGGAACGCGTACACATCCGCGACGCGGCCCGCCGCGTCGACGAATACCCGCACCAGTTCTCCGGCGGCATGCGCCAGCGCGTGATGATCGCGATGGCGCTCTCCACCGAGCCCGGCCTGATCATCGCCGACGAGCCGACCACCGCCCTCGACGTCACCGTCCAGGCGCAGATCCTCGACCTGCTCGCCGAGGTACGCCGCGACACCGGTGCCGCGCTCATCCTCATCACCCACGACCTCGCCGTGGTCAGCGAGGTCGCCGACACGCTGATCGTCATGCGCCACGGCAAGGTCGTCGAGTCCGGCACCGCCGAGCAGATCTTCTCCGACCCGCGGCACCCGTACACCCGGGCGCTGCTCGACGCGGTCCCGCGGATCGACGACGAGATCGGCGAACTGCAGACCCTGGGAGGCGACACATGAGCCCCGAACCACTGCTGCGGGCCCGGGAACTGGTCAAGGAATTCCCCGTCGCCGGTACGGCCGGCCTGCTGCGCCCCGCGCGCAGGTTCACCGCCGTCGACACCGTCTCCTTCGACCTGCACGCGGGCAGAACCCTCGCGCTGGTGGGGGAGTCCGGGTCGGGCAAGTCGACCACCGCGCGGCTCGCCGCCCGGCTGATCGACGTCACGTCGGGCACCGTCCACCTCGACGGCCGCGACATCACCGCCCTGCACGGGCCGGACCTGCTGGAGGTACGCCGCCAGGTACAGGTCGTGTTCCAGGACCCGTTCTCGTCGCTCAACCCCCGGCACACCGTCGAACGGATCGTCACCGCGCCCCTGCGCTACCAGAAACGGCCGATCCCCGGAGGCACCAGGACGGTCGCCCGCGCGCTCATGGAACGGGTGGGGCTCGACCCCGGCCATGCCGACCGCTACCCCGCGCAGTTCTCCGGCGGGCAGGCCCAGCGCATCGGCATCGCCCGCGCGCTCGCCGTGAGCCCGCGCGTACTGATCTGCGACGAGGCGGTCTCGGCGCTCGACGTCTCGGTACAGGCCCAGATCATCAACCTGCTGCGCGAACTCCAGCGCGAGGAGGGCTTCGGCTGCCTGTTCATCGCCCACGACCTCGCCGTGGTCCGGCAGATCGCCACCAGCGTCGCGGTGATGACCGCCGGCCGCGTGGTGGAGGCCGGCGAACGGGACGCGGTCTTCGACCACCCGCGGCACGAGTACACCCGCACCCTGCTCGCCGCCGTGCCGCGGATCCGCCCCGAGTGGGACGCGCGCAGACGCGCCAACGCAACGGGAGCCACCGCGTGAACCTGGTGGAGTACCCCCTGCCCGGCGCCTGGGTCCGCGAGTTCACCGTCGCCGCGCCACTGGACTGGTCCGACCCCGGCGGCGGGAGCATCGAGCTGTTCGTCCGGGAGTTCACCGACCCCGGCCGCCGCCACGACGACCTGCCGCTGCTGACCTATCTGCAGGGCGGCCCCGGCGGCGCCAACCCCCGGCCCGCCCCGGTGGCCGGCTGGCTGTCCGAGGCCCTGCGGCACTACCGGGTCGTCCTGGTCGACCAGCGCGGCACCGGACGCTCCACCCCGGTCGACGGGACCGACATCGCGGCTTTCCCCGACGCCCGGGCTGCCGCGGACCACCTGCTGCACTTCCGGGCCGACTCGATCGTGCGCGACCTCGAACACGTCAGGGCCCGGTGCTACGACGGCAAGCGATGGGCCACCCTCGGACAGAGCTTCGGCGGATGGATCACCCTGACCTACCTGTCGCACGCCCCCGAGGCGCTGACCGCCTGCTACGTCTGCGGCGGGATCCCCGGCACACCGCCCGATCCGGAAGAGGTCTACCGGCGCACCTTCGACCGGGTGGCCGGCAAGACCGCCGACTTCTACCGGCGTTACCCGCAGGACGCCGCCGCCGTGGCGGCGATCGCCGACCGGCTCGCCGCCGGTGACGTGACGCTGCCCGACGGAACGCCCCTGTCGGTACGCCGGTTCCAGACCCTGGGCGGTGACCTCGGCTTCGGCGCCGGCCACCAGCGCCTGCACTGGCTGGTCTCCGAGGCGGTCCGCCGGGACGGCCGTCTCGACGGCGCCTTCCTGGAGACGGTGCTGGTCAAGACGTCGAACGCGGGCAACCCGCTGTTCTGGACCCTCCAGGAGTCGATCTACGGCGACGGCGCCAACGGCCCCTTCCGCTGGGCGGCCCAGCGCGAACGGGACCGGCGGCCGGAGTTCGCCGAGGACCGCCGGCCGCTGCTGTTCACCTCGGAGATGACGTTTCCGTGGATGTTCGAGGAGATACGGGCACTGCGGCCGTTCGGGCCCGCGATGGCCGAACTCGCCGAGCAGCGGGTCTGGACCCCGCTCTACGACCCGGCCCGGCTCGCCGCCAACGACGTCCCGCTGGCCGCCGCCGTCTACGCCGACGACGTGTTCGTCGACGCCGGGCTGCAGCGCGACACCCTGACCCGGGTCGGCAACGCGCAGACCTGGGTGACCAACGAGTACGAACACGACGGCATCACCGACGGCCGGGTGCTGCGCCGGCTGCGGGAGATGGTCCGCGACCGAGGAGGCGAACAGCGTTGACCGAGACGACCATCCCGCCGTACGCCGGGACGAAACCGCCACGGCTGGCCGACGAGAGCCCCGGCTTCCTGGCCCGCATCGGGCAGGGCTGGGCCGCACGCGACGTCCCGGCACCGGTGAGCCCGGCCGCGGCACGCGCGGCGGCCGAGCACCGGGCCCGGCTGAGCGCCCGCCTGCCGGACCGGACCCTGGTCCTGGCCGCGGGCCGCGCCCCCCGCCGTAACGGCGACGCGGACCACCCGTTCCGGGCGGACAGCGACTTCGTCTGGGCCACCTCGTGCCAGGCCGAGGGCGCGGTCCTGGTGATGAGGCCACGGCCGGGCGGCCACGACGCGGTGCTGTACATGCCGGCCCCGGCCCGGCCCGGCGAACGCGACTTCCACGCCAGCGCGGCGCACGGGGAACTGTGGGTCGGCCCGTCGGCGGGGCTCGCGGCGTGGTCGGCTGCGCTGGATCTGCCGGTCCGGCCGATCGGCGACCTCGGCGAGGAGCACGGCGGCCGGCCGGACGAAGTGCGTACCGTGCTCTCCGGCCTGCGCATGATCAAGGACGACTGGGAGATCGCACAGCTGCGTGAGGCCGTGGACCACACGGTCACCGGATTCGCCGCCGTCGCCGACGAGATCCCGCGGGCCGTCGCCGACGGCCTGGGCGAGCGCTGGTTGCAGGGCACCTTCGACCGGCACGCCCGCACCTTCGGCAACGGGCCCGGCTACCACACCATCGTCGGCTCCGGCGAGCACGCGCCGATCCTGCACTGGGTCCGCTGCGACGGCCCGGTCAGGCCCGGCGAGACCCTGCTGCTGGACATGGGCGTCGAGACGAACTCGCTGTACACCGCGGACGTGACGCGGACGATACCGGTGGGCGGCACCTTCACCCCGGCCCAGCGCCGGGTGCACGACCTGGTCGAGGCCGCCCACCGGGCCGGCATGGACCAGGTACGCCCCGGCGCCACCTACACCGACTTCCACTTCGCCGCCATGGAGGTGCTGGCCCGCGGGCTGCACGACTGGGGGCTGCTGCCCGTCTCGGTCGACGAGGCCCTCGCCCCCGAGGGCCAGCAGCACCGCCGCTACCTCGTCTGCGGCATCGGCCACCACCTGGGCCTGGACGTGCACGACTGCGGCTCCTCGACGTACGAGCACTACCAGGGCGCGCCCCTGCGGCCCGGCATGGTGCTGACGGTCGAGCCCGGCCTGTACTTCCACGCCCACGACGAGACCCTGCCCCCCGAACTGCGCGGAACAGGCGTACGCCTGGAGGACGACCTCCTGGTCACCGGGACCGGGCACGAGGTGCTGTCGGGCGCGCTGCCGATCGACGCCGCCGGGATCGAGAAATGGGCGGCCCGATGACCCGCGCGCGTCCCTTCGCCCTGCGGGACGTCGAGCTTCTCGACGGGGTGCACTCCCGGACCCGGGACCAGATGCTCCATCTCGCCAGGGAGTTCCCGGTGGACCGGGTGCTCGCCGTCTTCCGGGCCAACGCGGGGCTCGACACCCACGGGGCGCTGCCCCCCGGCACCTGGGAGGACTTCGGCCACCCCGAAGAGCGGGCCTGGTCCGGGGCCGGCTACCCGGGACCGGGCGTGGCACCCACGGCGAGCCTGCTGCGCGGCCACTACGCCGGGCACTTCCTGTCGATGCTGTCGCTGGCGTACGCCTCGACCGGCGAGGAAGCCCTGCGGGTGAAGACGGACAAGATGGTCGCGGGCCTGACCGAGGTGCGCGACGCGCTGGCGGCGACCGGGCGTTACAGCCATCCCGGGTTTCTGGCGGCGTACGGCGAGTGGCAGTTCTCGCGGCTGGAGGACCTGGCACCGTACGGGGAGATCTGGGCGCCGTACTACACCTGCCACAAGATCATGGCCGGGTTGCTGGACGCGTACGAACTGACGGGCTCCCAGCAAGCGCTGCGGATCGCCACCGGCATGGGGCACTGGGTGGCCGGCCGAATTCTGCGGCTGGAGCGGGCGCGGTCGCAGCGCATGTGGTCGCTCTACATCGCCGGCGAGTTCGGCGGCATGAACGAGACCATGGCGACACTGCACCGGATCACCGGAGAACCGTCGTTCCTGCGCACCGCCGGGGCGTTCGAGGTCGACCACGTGCTCGACGCCGCGGCCGGGGGCCGTGACGTCCTCGACGGCATGCACGCCAACCAGCACCTCCCGATGCTCGTCGGACACCTCGACCAGTACGACGCCACCGGCGACCGCCGCTACCTCGACGCGGTGACCGCCCTCTGGGACCAGATCGTGCCCGGCCGCACCTTCGCGCACGGCGGCACCGGCGAGGGCGAACTGTGGGGCCCCGCGGACACCGTGGCAGGGTTCGTCAACCGGCGCAACGCCGAGACCTGCGCCACCTACAACCTGCTGAAGATCGCCCGTTCGCTCTTCGCGCACACCCTCGACGGCCGGTACGCCGACTACGCCGAGCGCGCCTCGCTCAACCACATCGTCGGCTCCCGCGCGGACGTCACCTCGGACACCAGCCCCGAGGTCCTGTACATGTACCCGGTGGACCCGGGCGCCGTCCGCGAGTACGACAACGCCGGCACCTGCTGCGGCGGCACCGGTCTGGAGAGCCACCTCAAACACCAGGAATCGGTGTGGTTCCACGCACCCGGACAGCTGTACGTCACGCAGTACATACCCACGCGGCTGCGCCACGCCGACGGCGAGATCACCCTGCGGACCCGGTACCCCCGCGACGGGAAGGTGGCGATCGAGTTCGGCGTCGCCTTCTCGGGCGAACTGCACCTGCGCATCCCGCCCTGGGCCGCCGGCCCCCGCCTCGACGGGGTGGAGACGCCGGTGCCGGAGACCGGATTCGTCACACTGCGGCGCGATTTCCGCCCCGGAGACCTCGTCGAGCTCGACCTGCCGATGCCGCTGCGGCTGGTCCCCACCCCCGACGACCCCACCCTGGTCAGCCTGGAACTCGGCCCCACGGTGCTGCTCGCGCGCGACGACGCCACCACCACCCTGCCCGTCGCGGCGGCCGCCCACCGGCGTCTCGACGGCAGCGTCGCCGGGCACACCACCGACGGCGACCTGGTCTCGGTGCTCGGCCGGACCTTCGAACCGGCCTGGTCCGGCGGCGACCACCGCTACCACATGTACCTGCGCCTGGCCGACCCGGAGATCGCCTTCCTGGGCAGCTCACCCGGGGTACCCGACCGCCATGACCCGGACGGCTGGTCGTTCCTCACCGGACTGTGGGCGGACGGCGGTTACGCCGATGTCGCCGCGTTCTTCACCGCCGTCCACCGGGGGGTGGTGCGGGCGGCCCGCTCCGGGCTGCTGAGCCGGGACGAGGCTGCCCTGGTGCTCATGGCAGCCGCCGCGAGCACCCTCGACGGCCCGGCCGTGCCCCGCCGTGGTGTCGTCGGCCAGGACTCGGCGGACGTACCGCGCGTGACCCGGCTGACCTCCGCGGACGGTACGCCGGCCGAGGACGTCGTCGAGTGGTCGCTCCCGGCGGACGTCGGCGTGGGAGATCCGCTGCCGGTGGTCCGGGTGGAGGTGACCGGCGACCGTGCCCCGTCCGGGTGGTACACCCGGGAGCCCGGCTTCGCGGTGACCTCGGTCTCGCCCGCCACTCTCGAAGCCGCGGTGGGCGAGGGCGCGTGGCGGCCCACGACCGGCGTGATCGCGCTGGACCGGGAGGGCCGGCACGTGCTCCGGGGCCGGGCCACCGACTCCTCCGGCCGGACCGTCCACACCACGTGTGAGGTCGCCGTGGACACGCGGCCCCCGGCGGTGCGTGCCGAGGTCCGTCCGCTCGGACCGAGCAACGTCGAGGTGACCCTCCACGCCGACGACGACGTGTCCGGCGTGGACCGCGTTCAATGGCGTACCCCGGAGACGTTCTGGGGCGTCTATCAGGAGCCGTTCACCAGGGCCCTGCGCGACGAGCCGCAGACCCTTGAGTTCATCGCCACCGACCGCGCCGGGAACACCACACCGGTCCAGCGGGTGGAGTTGCCGCCGCTGCCGTGAGGATCCCGGGCGATTTTCCCGAACCGAAGGTTGCCGAAAGGGTTTTCGTACGTCAGTGTCGACAGCAATAGATTCCCCGTCCAACGGTGTTGGTCTTCACTCGCTCACCGGAGTCCTCCGTAACCACCGTCATTGTCCGGTGCGCGGGAAAGGCCGGAAAAGACGTGGCGCTCTTCCATCATCGGCCCTCAACGGGATGGTGTTTCCGTCATGAAGCTTCTTCATGCTCGATTACGGCCACTGTGGCTCGCTGTCGTACTGACTCTCACGTTGGTGACCGGTGCGTCCGTCGCGCCGCCCGCGACGGCGCGCGCCTCGGCCGCCGCCGCGAAGTCGGTGTACATCCCCGCGAGATGGACCCAGACGGGCGAGGTGCCCTGGGCGGCCGACCGGAGCCGGGAGTCGACGAACTTCGTCCTGCTGTGGGGCGAGAAGTCGGGCACCAACCCGGTGTCGGCGCCCTCGCCGTACAACTTCGACCCGAACAGTGTGATCACCCAGCTGGAGAATCTCTACAGCTTCTACGTCAACACGATGGCCTTCACCCCGGAGACCGGGCTGCTGGCGCAGCACAAGATCATCGTGATCGTCACCCGCACCTGGAACCGTACCGAGCTGGACGCGTGGGCCAGTGGCGGCTCTGTGGACAACAGGGTCGGCATCATCAATGCCGCCCCGGGTGCGGCGCTGCCCGGTTCATGGGGGCTGGCGCACGAACTCGCCCATGTCTTCCAGAACTACACGTTCCTGGGCCGGTCCGGGGCCGGCTTCGTCGATCCGAGCGCGGGCACGTTCTGGGAGACCAGCGCCGAGTTCATGGCGATGCAGGCGCTGCCCACCACCGCGGCGGGGGACCTGACCCGCTGGCTGCGCTCGGAGAATCTGTACTGGAGCTCCAGCCGGCACCACTACGGCAACTGGATGCTGGCGCAGTACATCAAGGACCGTGACGGTCTGGCGATGTTCAACCGGATCTGGAACGAGGCACGCAGCACCGAGCATCCGCTGGAGACGTACCGCCGGATCACCGGCATCAGCCAGCCGGAGCTCAACCGGCGGGTCGGCGAGTACGCCACCCGCACCGTCACCTACGACTTCGGCAACCGGTCGACGCTGATGCCGTTCCTCAACAATGTGTACGGCGCGGGTTTCCTCAACGCGTACAACGGGGGCAACGTCGAGGCCGTCGACCAGAGCCTGGGCCACTACCGGATCAACGCGCGGGTGGCGCCCTCGGACTACGGCTTCAACAAGATCAAGCTGGTACCGGCGTCGGCGGGCGGGCTCGTGAAGATCCGGGTGAAGGGGCACGCGGAGACCGGTGCGAGCGGCTGGACGTTCGGACTGGTGGCGGTCCGTAACGGTACGGCCCGCTACTCGGCGCTGACCTCGGGCACCGACGGACAGATCAGCTTCCAGCCGCAGTCCGGTGAGAGCGAGCTCTGGCTCGTGGTCACCGCCACCCCGACCGCGGTGCCGCACCACGGCTTCCTGGACGGATACCCCAAGGCCCGGCGCTTCCCTTACGAGTTCCGGCTCTCCGGCGCCACCCCGTCCGGCTTCGAGCCCGGCCACGTCAAGCCGGCCGCGACCGGCGGCGGGCACTGGCACGCCAACGGCGGCGGCTGGGTCTCGAACACGGCCAACGTCGCCGCTTCCGCCTATGTCGGCCCGAAGGCCGCGGTGTACGCGGGTACGGTCTCCGGCAACGCCCGTATCGAGGGGCTCGGCTGGGTCAACGGCGGTACCGTCGGCGGCAACGCCGTGGTCAGGGACAACGCCCTGATCCAGGGCGGCGCCAACCTGTCCGGAAACATCGTCGTCGGTGGGGACGCCGAGCTCGCCATCACCTGCGGTGCCGGTACCTATCTGATGTTCAACCCGGACCGGGGCTGCGACGGCGGCGCCGGTGAGTCCGACGTCAACCCGTCGTTCACCGCGTTCCCCAGCGTCGATCTGGCCATCTCCTAGCGCGACGGCCGCCCCGGCCGGCCAGGTCGGGGCGGCCCGTCCGAGCGGCGCGGACCATCCGGTTCCCGCGGTGAAACCACCGACGTTCCTGACAGTGAATGTCCCGCGTCGACAGCTTCCCGGGAAACATTTCCGGCCTCGATCCGACATGCCTTCTTCAGGCCGGGACCGGTGTTCCATTCGCCGTTCCCGGACGGCCGTTCAAGCGCCGTCGATCGATATCGATACCGAAAGCCTTCCGGAAAAGCATTGCGACGCGGTCAACGACCGAAGAAACCCTTTTATGGACTCGTACCGGGAGTGGACGCACACATGACGCACAACGAGATGTCCCGCCGCCGGCTGCTGCGGTACGGAGCGGTGACCGCCGGTGCGACCTTGGCCGGCGTGACCGGCACCGGGCCGGCAGCCGCCGCCTCGGACACTCCGGTGGCGCCGGCCGTCGGCGACGGCCGGCCGCGGGTCGACCGCCTCCCGGTCCCCCCGTCGTGGCTGGCCGTACCGTTCTCCCTCGGCCAAGTCACCCTCGGGGCGAGCCTGTTCACCGAGAAACGTGACCGCGTCCTCGCCTACGCCCGGGCGTACCCCGTCGACCGTGTCCTCAGTAACTTCCGCGCCGCGGCGGGACTGGACACCGCGGGCGCGGAGCCGCCGGGCGGATGGGACGACGCGACGGGCAACCTGCGAGGCCACTACAGCGGACACTTCCTGTCCATGCTCGCCCAGGCGTGGGCGGGCACCGGCGAGGCCGTGTTCAAGGACAAGCTCGACGCCGTCGTCGCCGGGCTCAAGGAGTGCCAGGACGCCTGGACGGAGCAGGTGGGCCGGCCGGGCACACCGCCGCCGCCGGCGGTGTGGTCGACCGGCAGGGCCGGAGGCGGGCTCGAACTCACCGGTGACGGCCAGTACATCGGGCTGCCCGACGCCACCGTCGACGGTCTCGACACCTTCACCGCCGCCGTATGGGTACGGCTCGCCGAGAGGCGGACCTGGTCGCGGGTGTTCGACTTCGGCACCGGCACCGGCACCTACATGTTCCTGACCGTGGACGACGGCGCGGCACCCCGCTTCGCGATCACCACCGGAGGCAGCTCCGGCGAGCAACGGATCCGGGGCACCGCGCCACTGCCGGTCGGACGGTGGGTCCATCTGGCCGTCACCCTCGCGGGCGGGACCGGGACGCTCTACGTCGACGGCGCGGTGGCCGGTACGAACGCGGAGATGACCCTGTCCCCGACCGATCTGGGCGCCCCGAAGAACAACTGGATCGGCCGTTCCCCGTTCGGGGACGCGAACCTGGCGGCCACCGTCGACGAGTTCCACCTGTACGACCGTGCCCTCGACGCGGCGGAGGTCGCCGCGCTGGCGGCCGCGGAGGGCGGCACGCACGGCAACCTCGCCTGGTACCGGTTCGACGAGACCTCCGGATCGGCGGTCGCCGACTCCTCGGGCCGCGGCCGGGACGCGACGGTCGTCACCGGCACCGGCGGCGCCCCCGGGCCGAGTCACGCCGGTTTCCTCGCGGCCTACCCCGAGACGCAGTTCATCCAGCTGGAGTCGTACGCCACCTACCCGGGGATCTGGGCGCCGTACTACACCTGCCACAAGATCATGCGGGGGTTGCTCGACGCGTACACACTGGCCGGCAACACGACGGCGCTCGCCGTCGTGACCGGGATGGGGGAGTGGGTGCACAGCCGGCTCGGCACGCTGCCCCGCGAGCAGCTCGACCGGATGTGGTCGCTGTACATCGCCGGGGAGTACGGCGGCATGAACGAGGTCATGGCCGACCTGTACGCGCTGACCGGCGACACGACGTTCCTCGCCACGGCCCGCTGCTTCGACAACACCGGTCTGCTCGCCGACTGCGTGGCCGGCACCGACAGCCTCGACGGCAGGCACGCGAACCAGCACATCCCGCAGTTCCTCGGCTATCTGCGCCTGTTCGAGAACGGCGGCGGCGAGGAGTACCGGACGGCCGCGGCCAACTTCTACGACATGGTCGTGCCGCACCGCACCTATGCGCACGGCGGCACCGGCCAGGGCGAGGTCTTCCGCGGCCGGGACGCCATCGCCGGCAGCATCGTCACGACGACCAACGCCGAGTCGTGCGCGGCGTACAACATGCTCAAGGTGGCACGGGGGCTGTTCCTGCACGCCCCGGACGCCCGGCTCTTCGACTACTACGAGAAGACGCTGGTCAACCAGATCCTCGCCTCCCGGCAGGACACCGACAGCACCGACGACCCGCTGGTCACGTACATGGTGCCGGTCGGCCCTGGCGTGCGGCGGGAGTACGGCAACACCGGCACGTGCTGCGGCGGCACCGGCCTGGAGAACCACACCAAGTACCAGGACTCGATCTACTTCCGGTCCCCGCGCGGCGACGTGCTCTACGTCAATCTGTATCTCGCGTCGACCCTGCGGTGGACGGAGCGGGGACTGACCGTCACCCAGCGCGGCGACTACCCGAGGTCGGACACCACCACGCTGACGATCACCGGTGGCGGCCGGCTGGACCTGCGGCTGAGGGTGCCGTCGTGGGCACGGTCCGGGTTCACGGTCACGGTCAACAGCCGGAAGCAGACGGTACGGGCAGGTCGCGACGGGTACGCGAGCGTCGCCAGGACCTGGCGGGACGGCGACCGGGTCCAGGTCCGCTTCCCGTTCCGGCTGCACGTCGAGCGGGCTCTCGACGACCCCGGTCTGCAGGCCCTCCTCCACGGGCCCGTCGCGCTCGTCGCGAAGTCGGCGAGCCCGGAGTCCCCGCCGATGTCGTGGTACGGCTCCCTGGGCCTCTCCGGCGACCTCACCACCGCCGTCGAGGCGGGTGAGCGGCCGATGACGTTCACGGCTGGTGGAGTGCCGTTCGAGCCGTTCTACCTGGGCGACACCGACCCGTACCACACCTACTTCCGCCGGGAGGAGCCGCGGATCGTGTTCGCCGGCACCGATGCCGGCGTCGCGAACCGCGCCGACGGAAGTGGCACGACGTTCCTCGACAAGCTGTGGGCGGATGCCCCGTTCGCCGGCCGCCCGGCGTTCCTGCGGGCGGTGGCCGCCACCGCCCGCGAGTGGAGGAGCGACGGGTTGCTGAGCCGGGCGGAGGCCGCCGCTGTCACCGCGGCCGCGGCCGCGGCACCGATGACGCGAGACGCGTTCCGGCTGCGCTGAAGGATCAGCAGCCGCAGCCGCAGCCGCAGCCGCAGCCGCTGCATCGGCCGCCCGCACCGCACCGCACCCGTCCTCGAAGTCGTCAAGTCGTCGGTACAGGAGGGAGGGACGGGTGCGCGTGCGGCGGATGCGGGCCAGGGCTGTCGAGATCCCTCAGGGCGTGGGCCCCGGTGACGGAGCCGACGCGTATCCTGGACAGCCCCCAGGAGGCCAATGGCAGCGCGTCGCCGACGCGCGGGCCGTCGTGATGAAGCCCCCCGTTCCTGCTCTTCGACGAGCCGACTCCGGTGCCCGGCCCCGGCCCGTCAGGAAGGTACTGCGCGTGATGAGCGCCCCGGCGCGCGACGGCATGACCATGCTCGTCGTCCCACACGAGATCGCGTTCGCCCGAGAGGGTGCCGAGCGGACCGTCTTCATCGACGATTCCGGCATCGTCGAGAGAGACATGGCCGAGCAGGTGACGGGCGCCCCGGGCGAACCGAGTACCCGGCAGTTCCTCCGGGGGGTGCTCGCGTGACGGCGGAGCTCGACGACTACCTCGCCTCCTTCACCGAGCCGACCGGATACCTCAACTTCGGCAGCTACGGACCACCGTCGCGCGCGGTCGTGGAGACGATCGGGCGGCTCACGGCCGACGCGGGCGCCGGTGTTCCCTCGGCGGGACTGCACGCGGAGGACGACAAGGCCCTCGCGGCGGTCTCGCGACTCACCGGGTTCGACCGCGGCGCGGTGGTGCTGACGCCCAGCACATCGCTCGGCCTCCTCCAGATCGCCTTCGGCCTGCCGCGCGGCGCCGTGCTCGTCAGCAGTGCGGAGTTCCCCTCGAATCTGTACGCGTGGTGGCGAGCACAGGACGCGGGGCTCACTACCGTACGCACCCTGCGTGCCGTGCCCGGGAACGAGCTCGCGCCGGTCACACCCGAACGCGTGGCGGCCTCCCTCACGCCGGACACGGTCGCCGTGGCGGTCAGCGCGGTCGACTTCCGCACCGGGGCCCGCGCCGATCTGGCCGGCATCAGATCGGCGATCGGCGACCGCCTCCTCGTGGTCGACGGTATCCAGGGATTCGGTGTCGTCGACGCCGACTGGACCGTGGCCGACGCGCTCGTCGTCGGCGGTCAGAAGTGGCTCAGAGCCGGGTGGGGCACGGGCTTCGTGGCACTGTCCCCCCGGGGCCTGGCTCGCCTGCGGCCCGTTCTCGGCGGCTGGACCGGTGTCGAAAGGCCCTCGCACTACGACGGCGTGCCCCACGAACTGCTCCCGGGCGCACAGCGTTTCTCGACGACCAACGGATCACCGTTCGCATCCGGGGCGCTCGCGACGGCGCTCGCGCAGCTGGAATCGGTCGGGGTCGCCACCGTCCACCGTCGTATCGAGGACACGGCGACGGCCTTCATCGACCGGCTGCTCGCCGCCGGCCTGCCGGTACTGTCGCCCGTCGCACCGTCTGAACGCGCGGGTCTTGTCGTGGTCGGTGTTACGCACGGCGACGCCCCGGCTCTCCACGAACGGCTCGACGCGGCGGGCGTGACCGCAACCGTGCACGGGGACGACCGCATACGTTTCAGCATGCACGCCACCACCACGCCGAGCGCACTCGACGCCGCCCTGGCCGTTCTGGGAGAACCGTCATGAGCCGCTCCTGACCCTCTCCGCCATGGGCCCATGCCGGTGCGCCGAGGAACCTGGTCACCGGACGGCGGGCGTCGGCGGCGTCGAGCTGAACGGGGCGGAAGAGGATCCGGCGGAGGACGACGGACAGGAGGACCGAAGGCGCCGCACCGAGGCGACTCCGGCCGCTGAGGCCGTGTTCGCTCCGGGCGCGGCCACCGCCCGTACCGCCGCCCGCGCCACCGCGTCTCCGCCTGCCTCTGGCCTGAGCCGCTGCCCGCCGCTCGTGCGGCCCGCCGGGCCGGTGCGGACCAGGAAGTAAGCATTTCTACGGACGTGGTGCGCGTCCGCCGCTCCTACTGTCCTTCCACGAGCCCCCGGACCGGGGTCACCGGGCCCGGGGCGAGGCTGAGGACGGAGGGCGGACATGAGCCGTTTGGCAGGCAAGGTCGCACTGGTCAGTGGCGGGGCCCGGGGGATCGGACGGGGTATCGCCGACCTCTTCGCCGCGCAAGGGGCCATGGTGGTGGCCGCCGATGTCATCCGGCCCGACCCCGGGAGGCCGGACGGCCGGGTGGACCACGCCGAGGGTGCGGGGACCGTCGCGTTCGAATGGCTCGACGTGACCGACGAGGACGCCTGGGCCCGTGTCGTGGGCGTGGTCGAGGACCGCTTCGGCGGTATCGACGTACTGGTCAACAACGCCGGAGTGGGTTCGTACGAAGCCGTCCACGAGCTGCACGCCGCCGAGTGGGACCGTGTCCTCGGTGTGAACCAGACCGGTGTCTTCCTCGGGATGCGGGCGGTGATTCCCGCGATGCGGCGGCGCGGTGGCGGGTCGCTCATCAACATCTCCTCGATCTACGGCGCCGCCGCCGTCCCCGGATCGCTCGCCTACCAGGCGACGAAGGGCGCGGTGCGCAGCATGACCCGTAACGCGGCCGTCACCTACGCCGCCGAGTCGATCCGGGCGAACGCGGTGCTGCCTGGCTGGATCCGCACGCCCATGACCGCGTCGCAGACCGCGGAGTTCAACGACGCCGTCATCGCGTCGACGCCGATGGGCCGGGGCGCCGAGCCGCTGGACATCGCCTACGGGTGTGTCTATCTGGCGTCGGACGAGTCGGCGTATGTGACCGGTACCGATCTGGTGATCGACGGCGGTTTTCTGGCGCGCTGAACCTCGCGCGTCAACACCCGCACCGACGCCGGGACAGCGCCACATCACACCACACACCGCACCACCACACACCGCACCGCACCATACTGCGACCGGCCGTGCGCCGGTAGGACCGGAGAGCACATCATGGGACGTTTGGCGGGCAAGGTCGCCCTGGTCACCGGGGGTTCCCGGGGGATCGGCCGGGGGATCACCGAGGCGTTCGTCCGGGAGGGCGCCGTGGTCGTCTCCGCCGATCTGACCGTGGCCGATCCCCCGGTGCCCGGCGTCCGGGAGATCCGCCTCGATGTCACGGACGAGGACGGCTGGGCGGAGGCCGTCGCCGATGTGGAGCGTACGTACGGCCGCCTCGACATCCTCGTCAACAACGCCGGTCTCATCTCCTACGAGCCGATCGACACCCTCACCCTCGCCGAGTGGGAGCGGGTCGTCGCCGTGGACCAGACCGGTGTCTTCCTCGGGATGCGGGCGGCGATCCCCGCGATGCGCCGCGCGGGCGGCGGCTCGCTCATCAACATCTCCTCGGCCTGGGGGGTGGTGGGCGGTGTGGGCACCCACGCCTACCACGCCGCGAAGGGCGCGGTGCGCAGCATGACCCGCAACGCTGCCGTCACCTACGCCGCCGAGGCGATCCGCGCCAACTCCGTTATCCCCGGCTGGATCGAAACCCCGCTGACCGACGCACAGCCCGCCGAGCTGAACGCGGCGGTCCTGGCGGGCACCCCGATGCGCCGCGGCGGCACACCGGCCGAGATCGCCCACGGGTGTGTGTATCTGGCCTCGGACGAGTCGGCGTACGTGACCGGCACCGACCTGGTCATCGACGGCGGACTGCTCGCCCAGTGAGCCACTACGGGTACGCGGAGGCCGGACCCACCACAGAGAGGACAGACCCGAGATGAGTAACTCCCTCACCGTCGCGGCGGCCCAGTTCGAGATGCGCGAGGTCGACGGGTTCGCCGCCTTCGCCGGACAGGTGCGCGGCCTGCTCGACCGTACCGACGGCGCCGACCTGGTGGTCCTGCCCGAGCTGTTCACGGCGGCGCTCTTCACCGCCCGGCCCGGCTGGCGCGGCGAACCCGTCGGCGAGTTGAGCCGTATCGCGGACTACACCGACGACTACGGCGCCCTGTTCCAGGACTTGGCCCGCATCCGGGGCCAGGTCATCGTCGCCGGCTCGCACCTGGTGCGCGCCCCCGACGGAGCAGGGGTGCACAACACGGCCTTCGTGTTCTTCCCCGACGGCTCGGTCGTCCGTCACGTCAAGACCCATATCTTCCCCGCCGAGGCCGGCTGGGGCACCGGCGAGGGCGACACCCTGGCGCCCTTCCGTGTCGGCTCCGTCACCGTCGGCGTCTCCATCTGCTACGAGACGGAGATCCCCGAGGTCGCGACGGTCCTCGCCCGCAAGGGCGCGGATCTGATCGTCAGCCCTTCCTACACCTTCACCCCGGCCGGTTTCTGGCGCGTCCGGCACTGCGCCCAGGCCCGCGCCATCGAGAACCAGGTGTACATGGTGCACTGCCCGACCACCGGCGATCCCGGGGCTCCGCTCTCCCCGGGCAGGGGCCGCTCCTCGGTCCTCGGCCCCTGCGACGCCGGGTTCACCCCTGACGGTGTGCTCGCCGAGGCGGCCCCGGACACCGAGGACGTCATCCTGGCCCGGCTCGACCTCGATCTGCTCCACGAGAACCGGCGTACGGGCGCGGCCACCACCCATAGGGACCGGCGCCGCCGCGCGCCGGTGTACCGCGGCTACGCCGACGAACTGCTCGCCGGTCTCTGACCTCCCGGGTCCGCCCCGCGTAGCACCCGCCCCCTTCCTTTCCCGTCTCCCATCGGAGGACGACATGCCTCTCCACCTTCCCGAGGGCAAGACTCTCGCCGTCTCCATCGGTGCCGACTTCGACGCGCACAGCGTCTGGATGGGCACCTTCAACCTCAGCAGCCCCAGCTATCTCTCCCGTGGTGAGTTCTGCGCCGAGGTCGGAGTGCCCCGGCTGATCAGCCTCTTCGAGCGGTACGGGGTACGGGCCACCTGGTGCACGCCGGGCCACTCCATGGTGACGTTCCCGGACCGCTTCCGGGAGATCGTGGACGCCGGTCACGAGATAGCCGCCCACGGCTGTTACCACGAGGGCGTGCCGAGCCTCGACCTCGACACCGAGCGGCGGCTGATGGCCGCGCAGCTGGCCCAGCACGAGAAACTGGTCGGTGTCCGCCCGCGCGGATACCGTTCCCCCGCCTGGGACTTCACCGACGGGACCCTCCAGATCCTGGAGGAGAACGGATTCGAGTGGGACTCCTCGCTCATGGGCCGTGACTTCGAGCCGTACCACCCGCGGCCGGTGACCGTGGGCTGGGAGGAGGGCAGCAGCTTCGGTCCGCCGAGCCCGCTGCTGGAGTTCCCCGTCTCGTGGTTCCTCGACGACTTCCCCGTCGCCGAGTACATCCCCGGCGTCAACCAGGGACTGGGCTCCAGCGAGGTGATGTTCCAGCGCTGGAAGGACCACTTCGACTATGCCTACCAGCATGTGCCGTCGGGCGTGCTCGCACTGACCGTGCACCCGCAGACCATCGCGCGTGCGCACAACCTGATCGGTTTCGAGAAGCTCATCGACTACATGAGCGGCCACGAGGGCACCTGGTTCGCCGGTCTGAGCGAGATCTACGACACCTGGACCGAGGACTGAGGGCACACCCCGAAGCCATCGCATCCCGCTTTCGCCCCCCCCGGCCGACGCCCCCCGCGCTCCCGTGTCACCTCGCCCGTACCCCGTAGGGAGAACGACCATGGAACGACCCGTCAAGAACTCCGGCCCTCGCAGACCCGGCACCCGTACCGCCACCGGCAGGCGCGGCGCGCGCTCCCTCCTCGCTGCCGTCGCCTGCGCGCTCACCGTGGCCCTGACCGCCGGGGCGTGTTCCGTCCCCTCGGACCAGGCCGCGTCCGCCTCCGACGGCACCTCCTCCGCAGGCGCCGAGGGGCCCGCCGAGGTCTCGGATCTGAAGATCGCCTACTTCTCGGCGGGCACCAGCAACGCCTACCTCCAGGCGGCCATCGCGGCGGCCAAGAAGGAGTCCGGCACGCTGGGGGTGAAACTCGACGTCTTCGACGGGCGGTTCGACGCGCAGAAGCAGTTCGACCAGATACAGACGGCCCTGACCAGCGGCCGGTACAACGCCTTCGCCGTCGAACCGAACGACGGCAACCTGGTGTGCAAGCTGCTCACCAAGAACGCCGCAGACAAGGGCATCCTCGTCTCCGTCTTCAACCTGCCGATCTGCGGGCGCGCCACCGAACTCGGTGAAAAGACCTGGGAGCCGGGCACCGTCACCTACGTCGGTGGCCAGACCCTCGACGTCTACCGCGCGTGGGTCGGCCAAGTCGTCAAGGACAACCCCGGGGGCGCCAAGGTGGCGCTCATCTCCGGCCCCGACCTCAACGCCAACACCATCTGCTTCCAGGAGGCCGCCAAGGAGTTCGCGAAGCACAAGGGGTTCGAGGTCGTCGCCCGGCAGTCCACCGACTACACCACGCCCAAGGGCCTGGCGGCGGCCCAGACCATCCTGCGGGCCAACCCGGACCTCGACGTCATCATGTCGAACTTCTCCGGGATGAGCCGCGGCGTCGTCCAGGCCGTGAGCGGTGTGCAACGCGCCGGGAAGGTCAAGATCTACGACTTCGGCGGCGACGCCTGGGCACTGGACTCGGTGAAGCGGGGCGCGCTGGAACAGAGCGTGATGATGCTGCCCGCGCAGGAGACCATCGAGGCGATCCGCGCGCTCGCCGACCACGTCAAGGGCGAGGACGTCCCGCGCTTCATCAACCTCACCGAGTCGTCCGCGCTGCCCGGCACGCCCTTCGCGACCCGGGAGACCATCGGCGACTTCCACCCCGAGTACTGAACCGGTCCGTGCCGTGTCACGAGAGGAGCCACAGATGACAGCGCAACCCACCGCCTCCGATCGGGCCGCGTCCCCTCCGGTGGCGCAGCCGCCCCCGCCGGCCGTGGTGTGCCGGGGAGTGGGAAAGGTGTTCGGCAAGACGTACGCGGTACGCGACGTCGACCTGGAGATCCCCGCGGGCGCCGTGCACGCCCTCGTCGGCGAGAACGGCGCCGGGAAGTCCACCCTGCTCGGGATGGTCAGCGGCCGGCTCGCCGCCGACACCGGATCCGTGGAGGTCTTCGACACGGTCCTGGGCGCCGGCGGTCCCCGCAAGGCACGTGGACTCGGACTGGTGACGGTCTACCAGGAACTCACCATGGTCCCCGCGTTGAGCGCCGAGGCGAACGTCTTCCTCGGCGGCCAGCTCACCCGGCGGGGGCTGCTCTCCCGCCGTGAGATGCGCCGCCGGTACGAGGAGATGTGCGCGGACTTCGAGGTGTCGATCCCGGCCGACGCCCTCGCCTGTACCCTCTCCGTCTCCCAGCAGCAGATCCTGGAGATCATGCGCGGTGTCCAGGCCGACGGCCGGGTGCTGCTGCTGGACGAGCCCAGCGCCGCCCTCGCCGAGCACGAACGGGACATCCTGTACCGGATCCTGGACCGGCTGCGCTCCCGGGGAACGACGATCGTCTTCGTCAGCCACAACCTCGAAGAGGTGCTCCGGCTGAGCGACACCATCTCCGTACTGCGCAACGGACGCCTGGTGGAGACCGCTCCCCGCGAGCGGTGGAACCGGCAGGCGCTGATCCGCTCCATGGTCGGCCGGGAGATCGGGGTGACCGCGCGAGGCGCCACCCACGAGCCGGGCGGCCCGGCGCTGGAGGCGTCCGCCGTCAGCGCGGGCATCGTCGACGACATCGGCATCCGGGTCCACCAGGGCGAGATCGTCGGTCTGTGGGGGCTGGTCGGCTCCGGCCGCACCACGTTCATGCGGGCCCTGGCGGGCCTGGACCGTACGTCCTCGGGCGAACTGCGCCTCGGCGGCGAGCCCGTGCCCTGGCCGCGCTCCGCCAGGGAGGCCATCGCGAGCGGTGTGGTCATGGTGCCCGAGGACCGCAAGAACGGGCTCGTCCCCGGCATGGACGCGGTGGGCAACGTCAGTGTCGGTGTCACCCGCTTCACACGGCTCGGGCGTATCGACCGCGGCCGGGAGCGCGCCGACGCCGAGCGCTTCACCCGCTACTTCGGCTTCGACGCCGACCGGCTGGACGCCCCGGTGCGCCACCTGTCCGGCGGCAACCAGCAGAAGGTCCTGCTGGCGAAGTGGGCGGCCCGCACCCCACGCGTGTTCCTCATCGACGAGCCGACCCGCGGGATCGACGTCGGCGCCAAGTCCGAGGTGCTGGCCAGTCTGGTCAGCCTCGCGCGGGACGGCGCCGCCGTGATCGTCACCTCCTCCGAACTGGAGGAGGTGCTCGCCATCGCGAACCGTCTCCTGGTCTTCGCGAAGGGGCGGGTGGTCGGTGAGATCCCCGCCGACTCACCCCGGTTCCGGGTGCGGGACATCGTACGCCTGGGCTTTCACGAGAAGGAGACCGACAGATGAGTTCACCCGCCGTGCCCACCACATCGTCCGCGCCGCCCAGCGGCGGTCCGGGCGTGCCCACCGGCCCGGAACACCCCGCCGACAGCGCCGCGGCCACCGGCCGGGCCGCCCGGGTCCGGGCGCTCGCCCTGCGCTACAGCATGCTGTGGGTCCTGGTGGCCCTCGTCCTCGCCGCCACCGTGCTCTACCCGGGCTTCCTCCAGCTCGCCAACGTGCAGGACATCCTGACGCAGAACGCCGCCGTGGGCCTCATCGCCGTCGCCATGACGTTCGTGATCATCTCCGGTGGTTTCGACCTCTCCGTCGGCGCCACCTACGCCCTGGGAGCGACGGTCTTCGCGGGGGTCACCAAGAGCACCGGGTCGGTCGTCCTGGCGGGCGGCTGCGCCCTGCTGGCGGGCGTGGCGGTCGGCGCCGCCAACGGCACGATCATCGCCCGCTGGAAGGTGAACCCCTTCGTCACGACGCTGGGCATGTCCTCGGTGATCTCGGGACTGGCGTACGTGTACTCCAACTCGGCGCCGTTCATCGTGGACGGCATCTCCTTCCAGTACCTGGCCCTCACCGCGGTCGCCGGGGTGCCGCTGCCGATCTGGATCCTGCTGGTGGTCTTCCTCGCGGGCGCCGTACTGCTCTCGCAGACCGGATACGGGCGCAACATCTACGCCATCGGCGGCAACGAGGAAGCGGGCCGGCTGTCCGGCCTGCGGGTGCCGTGGCTGGTGGGCAGCGCGTACGTGATGACCGGAGTGGCGGCCGCGCTCGCGGGCATGATGGACGCCTCCCGGCTCGGCGTGGGCCAGGCCGACGTCGGCGCTACCGTGGCGCTCGACACCATCGCCGTCGTCGTGGTCGGCGGCACCTCGCTGCGCGGCGGTGAGGGCGCCGTCTGGCGCTCCGGCGTCGGGCTGCTGATCCTGGCCACGCTCACCAACGTCTTCTACAGCCTCAACATCAGCCAGCACTGGCAGCTCATCGCGAAGGGCACCATCGTGGTGGCGGCCGTCGCGCTCGACTCGCTGCTGCGCCGACGGCGGACCTGAGCGGTTCCGTGGCCCGGCGGCCACGCACGGCCGGCGCGCGGGTGAAGATGGCCGAAACAACTCCTTATCTGTTTGTTACGTATCTCCCTGTTGGTCGGCGCCCGTCCCCGGCATGATGAGCGCGTATCACACCGCGGTCCCGGGACTGTCCGGGCACCGTGCCGGGGCCGCGTCGTCCGCGGCCGCCCTCACACAAAGGGACGGGGATACGCCCGTGTCCGCAGTGAAGAAAACTCCTCCTCCCTGGCACCACGGCACCCGTCCGACACCTCCGGCCACCGCTGTCGTGCTGGCCGACGGGCGGGTCGAGGCCACCGACCGGGCCCCCGGCGACCCGTCCGACGGGCCGGGCCCGGCCGTCGCCTTCCTCCGAACGCACACCGCGCTGACCGATCTGATCAGCGCAAGTGTGCGGACCGAACCCGGCCGGATCGGGTTCATGTGGACCGACAGCACGGCCCGCGCCCTGGTCCGGGTCTGGGTGGATCCGTTCCGCGACGCGGCGGACCGGCCACTGGGCCGTGTCCTGATCGAGCCCTGTCACCCCTCGCCCTACGGGCTGACACTGCGGGAACTCGACGTCCTCACCCTGATCGTCGCCGGACTCACCAACAACGAGATCGGCGAGCGGCTGTTCACCAGCCCCCGTACGGTGACCACCCACGTGGACCGGCTGCTCACCAAACTCCAGCTCTCCAGCCGCGCCGCGGCGGCGGCCGTCGCCCTGGACCAGGGCCTGGTCCGGCTGCCGTTCCCCGGCGGCGGCGCGCCCTTCGGCCGTCTCGCGGTGGGCCGGGTCGCGGTCGCCGCACAGGGCGGCACCCCCGTACCCGCGCCGGTGCCGGGACCCACCAGGCCGCTGCGGCGGCGCCCGCTGCTGATGGGCGCGGTCCTGCCCCTGACGGGTCCTGCGGCGGACGACGGCAGGGAGATGCTGCTGGCGACACGGCTCGCGCTGGAGGAGATCAACGACCTGGGCGGGATCGCGGGCCGACGTGTCGAGGTGGTCACCGCGGATGTCGAGGTGACGGACCCGGCTTCGGTGCGCGGGGCGTTCGAGGAGCTGATGGCCCTGGAGGTCGACGCGCTGACCTCCGGCTACATCGGTCCGCAGGACGTGGCGCACGAGATCGCGGCGGACTACGGCTGTCCCTACCTCCACGCGGCGACACTGGACTCGATGGTGACGCGGGTCGCCGACGATCCCGGGCGGTACGGCGGCGTGTTCCAGGTGTGTCCCAGCGACACCCGCTACGGGCCCGGCTACGTCCGCTTCCTGACCCGGCTGCGGGACAGCGGCCGGTGGCGTCCCGATTCGGACCGGCTGGTGGTCGTGCAGGGAGTGTGGCCGCTGGGCGATCTGGGCCGGGGGGAGATGGAAAAGGCCGTGGAGGAGGGCGGCTGGTCCCTGACGGTGCTGTCGGGCATCGGTATGGCCGGGGCGGAGTGGGAGTCGGTCGCCCGGCGGGTGCGGGAGATGGCCCCGGCCTCGGTCCTGGTCGGCCACTACTTCATGCCGGGCAGCCTCGCGTTCCTGCGCGAACTGCTGCGCGACGGCGGCCCGCCCGTACTGCCGTACCTGCTCTACACCCCCTCCATACCGAGTTTCCGCGAGGCGTTGGGGCCGCTGGCCGAGGGGCTGCTCTGGGCGACGGTGACGGGCACGTACGCCGATCACATCGGCCGTTCCTTCGCGGCGCGTTACCGGGTGCTGCACGGTGTCGCGCCCGGCCGGTCGCATGCGGGGATCGCCTACGACCGGGCGCGGATGATCGCCGGGGCGTGGTCGCGCGTGGACGACCCCCGGGACTACCGGCGGGTCGCCACCGCGCTGCGGACCACGATCCACCGGGGCGTGAACGGCGCCTACTACCTGGCCGACGCCGGGCAGGCGGCGCTGGCCTATCCGGAGCTGACGCCGGACCCGTCGATCGGCCAGGCCCACCTCGTGCACCAGATCCAGGACGGCCGGCACCGCATCCTCGCGCCGTCCCCGTACGCCGACGGCCGGTTCCGGCTGCCGCCCCGGTTCGAACCGGCCGGTCGGCGCGGTACGGAGCCGACGTCCGACGCGCGGGACATCACGCGCGGCGCGGCGGCGGACGGTGACCCGGAAGCCGCGGTGTAGACGAGCACCACCTCGTCCGGTTCGCCGGTGAGCCGGACCGCGCTCCGTCGCGCGGGCGACAGCGCGCGTCCGGGGCGGCGGAGAGGCGCGACCTCAGTAGCCGACGCGGGCGTTGACGCGGCGCGGGTAGTACCGCTCGTCGCCGTTCCGCTCGTAGTCGGGCTTGCGCGGGGTGTCGCTCGTGGGACGGTCCCCGGGGACGGTGACGCGCTGGCCGCGGCGGTATTCCTGGTAGTCGTTGATGGCGACGTGCTGGGTGGCCCGGTTGTCCCAGAGCGCCACGGTGTGCGCGTCCCAGCGATGCCGGCAGGTGAAGCGCGGCTGCTCGGAGTGCTCGAACAGGTGCTGGAGCACGGCGTCGCTCTCCTGCCGCGTCAGCTGTGGGATGTGCGAGGTCCACATCCGGGTGACGTAGAGCGACCGGCGCCCGGTCACCGGGTGGACCCGCACGACCGGGTGCTCGGCGGACATCTCGACGACCGGCGGTATCTTCAGCACGTGGACCGCGGTGAGGCCGTCGAGCATCTCCTTGAACGTCGCGGACAGTGTTTCGTACGCGAGGTACTGGTTGCTCCACATGGTGTCACCGCCCGAGGGCGGGCAGGTGACCAGGTGCAGGATCGAGGCGATGGGCGGATTGGGGCTGAAGCTGACGTCGATGTGCCACTCGTCGGCCTTCCCACCCTTGTCGGACTCGATAAGAGTGATCTCGGGGTGTTCCTCCAGCTTGGGCAGGAACGGGTGGACCTCGACGTCGCCGAAGCGCCGGCCGAGCGCCACATGCGCCTTCGGGGTCAGGCTCGCCTGGCCCGGGAAGAACAGCACGAGGTGTTCGAGCATCAGCTCGTGGATCCGGTCGAACTGCGCGTCCGTGACCGTGTTCAGATCGATTCCGCGTACCTCGGCGCCGAGGGCGCCGGAGACGAGGCGGATGTCGAACTCGTCGCCGGATGCGGAAGCGGGGGCCGGAGCAGCGGCGCTGGTGGGCTGCGGGGATGCGGACTGCGGCACAGCGGTATCTCCTTCATGAGTACGGGAGTCGGGGTACGAGCGGGCGGTGGCGACGCGGTGGCTGCCGTCGGGGCCGATCCGGTGGGCCACCCGCCACAGCCTTCCGGCCCGAGCCGGCGCAACTCGTCGGACTCGGTCCGGAGATACCGGCGCATCCGCGTTCGGCAGGCAGGGCACCGCGGGTGGCCGTGCGGAGACCTGAGGAGAACAGCGGGTCGATGAAGCCGACAGGGTCGCCGACCCGGGGCTCTCCGTGCGGCCGCCGCTCGCCCGTCGTGCGCCGGACCGGTCCGCGCCACCAGCGGGCAGTCCTCGATCAGCGAGTCGAGTGCGGTGCCCCGGCACGGTCACCTCGCACCCGGTCCACGCGTTCCCCGCACACCTCGGCGCCGACACCGGGCAGAGCGTCCCCCGGCGGAACCGGGGCGAACGCACCCGCAATCGACGGCATGTGTCATGGGAGCCCGACCTTCCGCGCGGAGGGAACCTGACCGGCGTCAGGGGCCGGAGCGAGGCCGACCGTACGGCCGTTGCGAGGGATGCTCCCGAACCGCGGTGGCCGGGGAGATCGGTGTGAGCCGCCGTTACGTCACGACGGCTCTGCCGGCGGCGTGAAAACCGCGTACGAGCGCACCGACCGTGACGTCCTCCGGCGCCGCCTCCTGAGGGTCGTGCGCGAGCGACCGGTGCCGGCTGTCCCCGTCCACGGCACGGCCCACGTCCGACGAGGCGGCAGCCCTGCTGCGGCACGCCGCCGCGTGGTGAGCGGAAGGGCCACCGTACGGCCGTAACTGTGGTGATCGTGGATGCCTCCCCACGGCGGCGACGGCAGGTTGGGACGGTATCCGCCACCTGCCCGTTCTCCTTTGAGGAATACCGTTATGCGTGTTCGACACCCGGTCCTGAACGAATGTCGCCCCGAACCGTTCGAGCCCGCCGGCGACGGTGGCGAACCGGTGCTGAGCGACGTTCTCCGAGCGGTCGGGGGGCGACGATGACGGCAGCACCGCGTCGGTACAGTTCGCCGCAGCAGGACAGCGCCCGCTGGGACGACTTTCCGCTGCGTGAAGGCGACATCGTCATCAGCAGCCCGGCGAAGTCGGGCACGACGTGGGTGCAGATGATATGCGCGTTGCTCGTCTTCCAGACGCCTGAACTCCCGAAGCCGCTGTCGGCCCTGTCACCGTGGCTGGACCAGCTGTTCACACCGCGGGAGAAGATGTACGCACAACTCGCCGAGCAGGAACACCGCCGCTTCCTCAAGACGCACGTTCCGCTCGACGGTCTGCCGCTCGATCCGCGCGTCAGCTACATCGTGGTCGCCCGGCACCCTCTCGACCGGGCACTGTCCATGTACCGCCAGGCCGCCAACATCCGCGCCGAGTGGCTGCACGCCTTCCGGAGCGACCAGGACACACCGGCTGCCGACCAGCCCTCGCCCACGCTTCCGCCGGTGCGCGAGTATCTGCTGAACTGGTGTGAGCCCGGTTCGTCCGACGGCTGGGAGCAGGACGTGGCCTCGGCCGAGTTGCATCATCCTTTCGACGCCTGGAAACGGCGGGCGGAGCCGAACATCCAGCTCGTGCACTACGACGACCTGTGCACCGACCTCGGGGGTCACATGGCGGCGCTGGCCGAGTGGCTGGGCATCACGGTGGACGAGGCGCTCTGGCCGGAGCTGGTGAAGGCCGCGACGTTCGACGCGATGAAGGCCAACGCGCAGTGGCTTGCGCCGGACACGGAAGTCCTCACGGACCCGGTGGACTTCTTCCACGGAGGACGCTCGGGCGCCGGCCGCGAAGTACTGACCGAGGCCGACCTCGACGCGTACCGGAAACGGGTCAGCACCCTTGCTCCGCAGCCGTTCCTGGAGTGGCTGCACCGCGACTCACCCGCCGACGGCGGCGGAGCGGGCGCCCTCGGCTGAGCTGAGGCGGCTCCGCACCGACGGGGCCCGACACCGCCATGGACCGTGAACCCGGCGATGCCGGCCACCCGCCAGCCCGTCACCTGTGACAACAACCCCGCGAAGCGGTACCCGCCAGGGCCCTGACGCCCTGGCCCGGACAGCAACGGACCCGGCCCGGACAGGCCGAAACGTACGGTGGGCCGTGCATGTCGTACGGGCAAGTGCCTACGGAGCGGCAGCCGCTCGGGCCCGCCTCGACGAGCCGAAGGGAGCAGCCCCGCCATGGAGTCACCCGCTGCGTCCAAGAGCCAATGGTTCCGCAGATTCCACCCGCGCCCGGATGCCGAGGCCGCCCTGGTGTGCCTGCCGTACGCCGGAGGGTCCGCGAGCGCCTACTTCTCCCTGTCGGAGCTCCTGGCCGAGGAGGTCGACGTCCTCTCCACGCAGTACCCGGGGCGCCAGAACCGGTTCCACGAACCGTGTCTGGAATCCGTGCGGGACCTCGCCCGCGGCGCCTTCGAGGTCCTGGATCCGCTGATCGCGGGACGCCCCTTCGCACTTCTCGGGCACAGCATGGGCGCCGCCGTCGGCTTCGAACTGGCCCGACTCCTCGAACGCGAGGGTCCCGCCGCGCCTCTCGCCCTGTTCGCCTCCGGCCGTCGCGCCCCGTCGATCGGCGGCGACCGCGGCGTACGCTTCCTCGACGACGAGGGCATCGTCGCCGAACTACGGAGCCTGGAGGGCACCGACGGCCGCATTCTCGACGAGCCCGAACTGCTGCGGCTCCTCCTGCCGTCGGTGCGGGCCGACTACATCGCCTCGGAGACGTACGACGCCGGACCCGGCGCAATCGTGGGGTGCGACGTCGTCGCGCTCGCCGGGGACCGGGACGCCCATGTCGGGGTCGACGAGGTGGCCGAATGGCGTGACCACACCACAGGCACCTTCGGCCTGAAGGTCTTCCCCGGCGGCCACTTCTTCCTCACCGACCACGAACCGGAGATCGCCTCGCTGGTCACCGACACCCTGCGGGCCGCCACCCGACCCGGACACCCCATCCGTTGACACCGGCGCGGCGCTCTCTGCGGTCCGAGGAGTACCGGACCCACCTGAGCCCGAAGAACTTGATCGAGGTGATGGACGGCTGAGCAGGGCCTGTCCGGATCCCGTGAACCAGTCGTCCAGATGAGTAGGCGGTCCCCACGTGCGCTTGAACAGTTTTGACGAGTGGTCGACCCTGCGCGAGGTCGTCGTCGGATCCGCGGAGAACTATGTCTCGCACGAGCGGGAACTCTCCTTCGACCTCTTCTTCCACGACAACCTCGCCCAGGACAACCCCACCCGGTCCGAGTGGTACTACCCCCGGCTGACGGCGCGGCGCGAGGGATCCGGCCGGCGGCGGCTGCCCGTGGCCCGGCAGTACGTCGACGAGCTGAACGAGGACCTGGAGGGCCTGGCCGACACCCTGCGCACCCTGGGCGTCACCGTCCACCGGCCCCTTCCGCTCCCCCCGGACACCGTCGAGGTCACCACCCCGGCCTGGTCCGCCTCCGTCGTACCCCCGCTCAACATCCGTGACAACACGCTCATCCTCGGCGACGAGATCATCGAGACACCCCCGATGATCCGCTCGCGGTACTTCGAGACCCAGTTCCTCAAACCGCTCTTCCAGGAGTACTTCCGCCGCGGCGCCCGCTGGACCACCATGCCGCGCCCCATGATGACCGACACGTCCTTCGACCTGTCGTACGTGCGCACCGCGACCGCAGGCGGACCGACGGAACCCGTCGGGGAGCCGCGGCCCTCGCCCTGGGACGTGGGCGTGGAGATGATGTTCGACGCGGCCCAGTGCCTCCGGCTCGGCCGGGACATCGTCGTCAACGTCGCCACCGAGAACCACGGGCTCGCGGTCACCTGGCTGGAGCGCCACCTCGAAGGCCGATTCCGTATCCACCGGGTGCACCGGCTGAGCGACAGCCACATCGACAGCATGGTGCTGGCCCTGCGCCCCGGTCTGCTGCTGGTCCGCTCCGAGGCGGTCGCGGACGCGCTGCCGCCCGCGCTGCGCCGCTGGGACCGGATCGTCGCGCCCACGCCGCGGCAGAACAGCTTTCCGCGGTACGACGACGACGCGCTCATCCTGACCAGCCCCTTCATCGACCTCAACGTGCTGTCCGTCGCCCCGGACACCGTCCTGGTCAATGAGGCCAGCCCCGAACTGGTCCGGGCCCTGGAGGCGGCGAAGCTCACCGTGGTCCCCGTACGCCACCGGCACCGGCGCCTCTTCGGGGGCGGATTCCACTGCTTCACCCTTGACACCGTCCGTGACGGCGGCCCCGAGGAGTACCTCGCATGACCCCGACGGCGGACCGCCGGATCGACCGCCGTGAGGTCAGCCGGCGGTGCGCGTCGACTCGTCCAAGGTGCTCAGCGCCACCGTCATCGGCAGCGTCGAATGCGGCGCCGGCGAGTCGAACTCGTACGAGTGGTGGCCCCCGCCCACCGGCCGGCGGGTCAGGAACGCCAGCAGGTCACGGGTGGCCGGCCGGTCCGGATCGGCCGCGTGCAGCGTCGAGACGCTGTGCTTGAGTTCGTGGTCGACGATCAGACACGTGTCGAGGAAGTCGCGGTGCTGGGCGCGAGCACGCACCAGATCCGGGTCGGTCTCGTGCCAGCGGACGCCGTTGACCTCGTCCATCTCGTGCAGGAACGTGACCGCGCTGTCCTCGGTCATGTTGGTGCTGCCCAGATACGTGGTCATGGTGTGGTCGACGCCGTCGCTGTGCACACCCTCCAGCGCCGGTTCGCCGATCAGGTCACGGGTCGTGGTGGTACGCACGTTCAGCAGTGTGCACACCCAGCGGTCACTGTCGTAGTCCAGCTTCGGGCGGTGCTCGACCGCCATCCCGTCGAACACCATGTACTTGAAGACGAACAGCGCCTGGAGCGCCGTGTTCAGCTGCAGGTCGTCGCGGATCTCGTCGAAGACCCGGACCTGCCCGGCGTCGTGCCGCACGAAGTCGTCCTCCGTGGACAGCATGAACGGCTGGAACTCCAGCCGCCGCACTTCCATGGCGCCGGGGTCGAAGCCGAACCGCCCGGTGCGGGTCTTACGGAACGGGAGCGTCGGATCGCTCTCCAGGGCGTCGCTGACGGTGACGAGCCGGTCGAGGTCCTCGTCCGTGGCGCCCAGCGCCTGCACGATGCGGACCATCCGCTCGCCGGGTACGAAGGCGAGACGGTCACGGACATAGGACGAACGTATCTCTGCGATCTCGGAAGTCAGACTGTCCATCGGCATTCCCGATTTTCCTCCAGGATAGGTGCGGTACGAGCCGCGGGAATTAGCGTCAGGTCTACCACCGGCCAACCCGGAAAGGCAATGCCGTTCGGAAGACGGTGCGCCGCAATGCGGCGGAAGCCGCCTGGTCGACGTCGTAACGGCGGCGTTCACGGATGCCTTCCGCGCCCGCGCGGGGAACCATGGGGGAACCCCGTGGAATGCTTCCACGGGAATAATGCTGCCGCAGAATCCGGAATGTAATTCTGGAGGTCCGCGGAGCAGGTCTCGATTACGTTCTTCCGCTTTCTTTCCAGGGTCAAGGGAGTCGCACTCATGAGGGCAGCGGGCGGCCAGGAAACGGCGCTTGCCGTCGTCGGTGTCTCATGTCGCTTTCCCGGGGCGGAGAACCCGGACGGGCTGTGGCGGCTGCTGGCCGCCGGCGGGAGCAGCGTCGGCGAGGTGCCGCCCGGCCGCTGGACGGACCCCGCCGCCGGGCAGACGCCCCGCTGGGGTGCCTTCCTGGACAACGTCGAGGAGTTCGACGCCGCGTTCTTCGGGATCTCGCCGCGTGAGGCGCCGTTCGTCGACCCCCAGCAGAGGCTCGTCCTGGAACTCGGCTGGGAGGCACTGGAGGACGCCCGGATCGTGCCGGAGCAGGTGCGCGGGAGCCGGCTCGGCACGTTCGTCGGCGTCACCGGGGACGACTACGCGCATCTGCTCTTCCCGCACGTCCAGGCGCTCGCCACGCAGCACGCGCTGCCCGGCGTGCAGCGCGGTGTCATCGCCAACCGCCTGGCCGCCTTCCTCGGCGCCCGAGGTCCGAGCATGACGGTCGACTCAGCCCAGTCCTCCTCCCTCGTGGCCCTGCATCTGGCGGGCGAGAGCCTGCGCACGGGAGAGTCCGACACCGCGCTCGTCTGCGGCGTCAACCTTCATCTGCTGCCCCAGAGCGTGCTGCTCGCCGCTCGTCTGGGCGCCCTGTCTCCGCGAGGCCGCTGCTTCACGTTCGACGAGCGCGCCGACGGCTACGTACCGGGCGAGGGCGGCGGCGCCGTCGTCCTGAAACGTCTCGGCTCCGCGGTCGCCGACGGCGACCGCGTCCTGTGCCTGGTCCGCGGCAGCGCCACCAACAACGACCCGGCCGGTGCGACCTTCACCACGCCGACCGCCGCCGCCCAGTCCGACGTCCTCACCCGCGCGTACCGGAGCGCCGGAATCTCCCCCGACGCCGTGGACTATGTCGAACTGCACGGCACCGGCACCCCCACCGGGGACCCCGTCGAGGCCGCCGCGCTCGGCGAGGCGATCGGCCGCCACCGCCGCGCCGACCGTCCCCTCGCCGTAGGCTCCGTCAAGACCAACATCGGTCACCTCGGTGGTGCCGCCGGCATCGCGGGCCTCATCAAGACCGTCCTCGCGCTCAAGCACCGCAGGCTGCCCGCCAGTCTCCACTTCGAGAACCCCAACCCCCGTATCCCGCTGGCAGAACTGAACCTCCGCGTCCAGCGGCGGCTCGGTCCGTGGCCCGGCGACCCGGCGCCCGGCCGCGAACTCGTCGCCGGTGTCAGCTCCTTCGGCATGGGCGGCACCAACTGCCATGTGGTGCTGAGCGACTGGCATCCGCGGTCGCCTGCGCCGGTCGCCGCACCGGCGGCCCTTCCCGCGGTGCCGTGGCTGCTGTCCGGACGCGGCGAGGCCGCCCTGCGCGACGCCGCGTCCCGCCTCGCGAGCGGTGACGCGGTCCACGGCACGGAAAGCTCGGTGGCGGACATCGCGTGGTCCCTCGCGTCGTCACGGAGCGCCTTCGAACGGCGTGCGGCGATCGTGGCGCCGTCGCACCAGGACCTGCTGGCCGGGGTGCGCGGACTCGCCGACGGGACGGCGGCGCCCGGCGTCCTGCTCTCCGGCGAGGCGACGCCGGGCGACGTGGGGGTGGTGTTCTCCGGGCAGGGCCCGGAGCGCGGCGGCATGGGTACGGGCCTGTCCGCCTTCCCGGTGTTCGCCGAGGCGCTGGCGGAGGTGTGCGGCGCGTTCGACGAGGTGGCCGCGGAGGTCGCCGACGCGGTGGGGCTGTCGGCGGAGTCGCGTGAGCGGTTCGCGGTGGAGCGCGGGGCGTTCGGCGCGGGTCTGCGGCGGGTGATGGCGGAGGGGGCCGATGGCCCGGGATCCGTCGCTGACGGATCCGTCGCCGAGGGATCCGGACCGGGCGGTGCCGGCTGGGCCCAGCCGGGGTTGTTCGCGTTCGGTGTGGCCGCGTGGCGTCTGGTGACGTCGTGGGGTGTCGAGCCGTCGATGGTGGCCGGACACTCGGCGGGGGAGCTGGTGGCCGCGCATGTGGCGGGCGTGTGGTCGTTGCGGGACGCCGCGCGAGTGGTGCTGGCGCGCGGCTGGCTGATGGAGGCCGCGCCGGCCGGTGGGGCGATACCGGCGGCGTTCCACCAGGTGCTGTCCTCGGTCGAGTTCGGCGTGCAGCGGCTGAAGGTGGCGTCGAACGTGACGGGAGCACCGGCGGAACCGGGGCTCTTGCAGGACCCCGCGTACTGGATGCGGCAGACCGGGGAGACGGTCCGGTCCACCGAGAGCGTCGCCGCGATGCGGGACCACGGCGTGTCGGCATTCCTGGAGATCGGCCCGAAGGCCGTGCTCACACCTCTGGTCGAGGAGTCGGTACACGCCTCGGGCGCGGACGCGACGGGACTTCCCACCGCCGTGGCGCTGATCCGTGAGGGGGAGGACGAACGGCATGCCCCGGTCAGGGCGCTGGCGCAGCTGTGGGTGGCGGGCGCGGACGTGGACTGGGCGCCCCTGCTGGGCGGCGCCCGATGCGTCGATCTTCCCACCTACCCGTTCCAGCGTCGGCGGTTCTGGCTGGACGGCCTGCCGTCACCGACCACCGCCGAGGCCACCGCCGAGCCTGTCGTGACGGGCGCGGGGCCCGCCGTGACGGGCGCCGCGCCCCCCGACACCGCTGCCGTCCCGGCCGGAGAGCCCGCGGACGGTGGCGCCGAGCTCACCGCCCGACTGGCCGCGCTCACCGGGCCGAAGCGTGGAGCCGCGCTGCGCGAGCTGGTGTGTGAGCAGGCCCGCGTCGTCATGAAGGACACCGGCCCGGTCAACCCGGCACTGACCTTCAAGGACCTCGGTTTCGATTCGGTCATGACCGAGGAGCTCGCCGGGGGGCTTGCGGCGCGTACGGGAGTGCCGCTGAGGGCGAGTGCGGTGTTCGACCACCCGACGCCCACGGCGCTCGCCACTCACCTCGGCGACCGTCTGACCGGCACCGGCACCGGCACCGGCACCGGCACCGGCACCGGCACCGGCACCGGCCGGGACATCGGCCGGGACATCGGTTCCCGGCATGGCGTGGACGAGCCCGAGGGCCTCGGTGCCGATTCGGTCATGACCGAGGAGCTCGCCGGGGGGCTTGCGGCGCGCACGGGAGTGCCGCCGACGGCGGGTGCGGTGTTCGACCACCTGACGCCCACTGCGCCCACGGCGCTCGCCACTCACCTCGGCGACGAACCGGCCGGCA
This sequence comes from Streptomyces sp. NPDC059092, assembly GCF_042756365.1. NCBI lineage: Bacteria > Bacillati > Actinomycetota > Actinomycetes > Kitasatosporales > Streptomycetaceae > Streptomyces > Streptomyces sp. NPDC059092. The sequence continues at coordinate 11,835 of NZ_JBHZEJ010000037.1, read as the reverse complement.
CCGACACGGGCCGGCAGGTCAGTTCGGGGCGTGACGCGGACGAGCCCCTGGCCGTCGTCGGCATGGCCTGCCGCTACCCCGGCGGCGTCGCCTCGGCGGACGACCTGTGGCGCATGGTCGACGAAGGCGCGCACGCCGCCGCCACCTGGCCCGAGGACCGCGGCTGGGCCCCGACGGAGCGGTACGGTGCGGGCTCCGGCGATCCCGCTCCCGGCGGTGGATTCCTCGACGGGGCCGCGGACTTCGACGCGGACTTCTTCGGCATATCGCCGCGTGAGGCGCTGGCGATGGACCCGCAGCAGCGGCTGCTGCTGGAGACCTCCTGGGAGGCGCTGGAGCAGGCCGGGATGGATCCGGCCGGTCTGCGGAGCTCGGCCACCGGTGTCTACGTCGGCGCCACCACGCACGACTACGGCCCCCGTGCGCACCAAGCCCCTGACCACCTCTCCGGACACCTCCTCACGGGCAGTACCCCGAGCGTGATCTCCGGTCGTGTGGCGTACACGTTCGGTTTCGAGGGTCCGGCGATGACGGTGGACACGGCGTGTTCGTCGTCGCTGGTGGCGGTGCACCTGGCCGGTCGGGCGCTGCGGTCGGGGGAGTGCGACCTGGCGCTGGCCGGCGGTGTCACCGTCATGGCGACACCCGGGATGTTCCGCGAGTTCGACCGGCAGGGAGGGCTGGCGGCGGACGGCCGCTGCAAGGCGTTCTCGGCGGACGCGGACGGAACGGCGTGGTCCGAGGGTGTGGGGGTGCTGGTGTTGGAGCGGTTGTCGGACGCGCGGCGTGAGGGTCATCGGGTGCTTGCGGTGGTGCGGGGGAGTGCGGTCAATCAGGACGGTGCTTCCAACGGTCTGTCCGCGCCGAGCGGTGTGGCGCAGCAGCGGGTGATCCGGGCCGCGTTGGCGGACGCGGGGCTCGGGGCGTCGGATGTGGACGTGGTGGAGGCGCACGGTACGGGGACGCGGTTGGGCGATCCGATCGAGGCGGGGGCGTTGCTGGCGACGTACGGTCAGGGGCGGGATCCGGAGCGGCCGTTGTGGTTGGGTTCGGTGAAGTCGAACATCGGCCACACCCAGGCGGCCGCCGGGGTCGGCGGTCTGATCAAGATGGTCGAGGCGCTGCGCCACGGGGTGCTGCCCGCCTCGCTGTACGCCGAGGAGCCGTCGTCCGGTGTCGACTGGTCCTCCGGAGCGGTGCGGCTTCTGGCGGAGGCACGCCACTGGCCGGAGACCGGACGGGCACGGCGCGCGGGGGTGTCGTCGTTCGGGATCAGCGGCACCAACGCGCACGTGATCGTCGAGGAGGCCCCGGCCGCGGCCGAACCGGCCGGCGCGCGTCATGTTCCGTCGGTGGTGCCGTGGGTGCTGTCCGGGCGGAGTGGCGGGGCGCTTCGGGGACAGGCGGAGCGGCTGGCAGCCTTCGTGGAGTCACGGCCGGAGGCGTCCGCGCTGGATGTGGGTGTCTCACTGGCGACCGGTCGTGCGGTGCACGGGCATCGTGCGGTGGTCGCGGGCGCCACCCGGCAGGAACTCCTGGACGCGGTGAGGGCGTTGGCGCGCGGCGCCGGGGACGCCGGTGTGGTGCCCGGCGAGGACGTCGTGCCGCGGACGGTGTTCGTGTTTCCGGGGCAGGGGTCGCAGTGGGTGGGGATGGCGGTGGAGTTGCTGGCGGAGGTGCCGGTGTTCGCCGAGCGGATGGGGGAGTGTGCGGTCGTTCTGGAGCCCTACCTTGATGTTTCTCTGCTGGAGGTTCTGGGGGATGGGGCGGCGTTGGGTCGGGTGGATGTGGTGCAGCCGGTGTTGTGGGCGGTGATGGTGTCTTTGGCGGCGGTGTGGGAGTCGTTCGGGGTGCGTCCGGCTGCGGTGGTGGGGCATTCGCAGGGTGAGATCGCTGCCGCGGTGGTGGCGGGTGCTCTTTCGTTGGAGGACGGGGCGCGGGTGGTGGCTCTGCGGAGCCGGGCCATCGCCGCTGAGTTGGCCGGCCACGGTGGGATGGTCGCGGTGCAGCGGTCGGTGGCGGAGGTGGAGGGGCTTCTCGCCGTGTACGGGGGGCGGGTGACGGTGGCGGCGGTGAACGGCCCTGCCGCGACGGTCGTTTCCGGGGATGTCGGGGCGTTGGAGGCTCTGCTGGCGGTGTGCGGGACGGATGGTGTACGGGCACGTCGTATCCCTGTTGATTACGCGTCGCATTCGGCGCAGGTGGATGCTCTGGCCGGGCGGATTCTGGCTGATCTCGGGCCGGTGCGTGCGGGTCGTGGAGGGGTTCCGTTCTTCTCGACGGTCACCGGTGGCTGGCTGGGGGACGAGGTGCCGGACGCCGCCTACTGGGTGCGCAACCTCCGCCGGCCCGTCCGTTTCGAGGAAGCCGTACGCGAGCTGACCGCCGACGGCTTCGGCGCGTTCGTCGAGTGCAGTGCCCATCCGGTGCTGGCCGGGAACGTGCGGGAAACGCTGGAGGCGGCCGGTCGTGAGGCGGTCGTGGTCGGATCGCTGCACCGTGGCGACGGCGGTCTGCGGCGCCTGCTGACCTCGCTGGGCGCGGCGTTCACACACGGCGTCCCGGTGGACTGGACGCAGACCTACGCCGGTACCGGAGCCCGCCGCGTCGACCTGCCCGCCTACGCCTTCCAGCGCGACCGCTACTGGCTCGACAGCGGCACCGGCACCCTCGACGTGGCCGCCGCCGGACTCATCCCCACCCGTCACCCGTTGCTGGGCGCGGCCGTCCGCACCGCCACCGGCGAAACCCTCGTCCTGACCGGACGGCTCACCTTCCACACCCACCGCTGGCTCTACGACCACGCCGTCGGCGCGCTCCCGCTGCTGCCCGGAACGGCCCTGCTCGAACTGACCGCACAGGCGGGCGAGCGGTACGGCACCCCGTACGTCGACGAACTCACTCTGCACGCCCCGGTGCCGCTGCCCGCGCCGGGCGACGCCACGGACGTCCAGGTCACCGTCACCCCCGCGGCCGACATGCCAGGTCGCGCCACCGTCACCATCCACACCCGGCCCGGTGCCCACGGCCGTCCGGGCACCGGCGACGCCGAAACGCCCTGGACGCACCACGCCACGGCGACCGTCGGCGCGCCTCCCGCCGCACCCCTCGCCGCACCCGACTGGGCCGCCGTCTGGCCGCCCACGGACACCCCCGAGACCGACCTCACCGGCACCTACGCCGAACTGGCCGACGCCGGGTACGTCTACGGGCCTGCCTTCCAGGGCCTCACCCGGCTCTGGAAAACCGCCGACGGAACCGTCTACGCCGAGGCGCGATCGCCCGAGCGGGACGGCGCCGACCCCGCGGACGAACCAGGATTCGCCCTCCACCCGGCACTCCTCGACGCCGTTCTGCACGCCGTGATCACCACCGGCCCGCCAGGAGGGGGACTGCGGCTGCCGTACGCCTTCAACGAGGTCGCGGTGCACACCGCCGGTGCCCGCTCGCTGCGCGCCCGGATCGCCCGCACCGGCGACAACGACGTCTCCCTTGACCTCGCCGACGCGTCCGGGCACCGGGTGGCGAGCATCGGATCGCTCGCGCTGCGGCCGGCCGACACCGCGCGCCTCACCGCCTCCTCGGGCGCGGCGGCCCGCTCGTTGTTCACCGTGACATGGGAACCGCTGACGCTGCCCGGCGATACGCGGTCCAGCGGCCACTGGGCCCTGCTGACGGACGGTGATCGAGGCCGCCCGGCCCTGGCCGTGCTCCGGGACCGCGGCGCCGCCCCGGACACCTACCGGAACCTCGACGACCTGCGTACCGCCCTGGACGCCGGTGCCACCGCGCCCGACGTCCTCGTGTGGCTCGTACCGCAGCCGGACGGCGACACGGTGACCACCGCCCACGGGCATGTGGCGGCGGTCCTGGAGGCCGCCCGCGCCCTGCTCCTCGACGACCGGCTGGCCACCACCCGCCTCCTCGCCGTCACCGAGAGCGCTGTCGGACCGGACCCGGTGACCGATGTCGCCGCGGCCACCGTCTGGGGCTTCCTGCGCACCGCGCAGACCGAAACCCCCGGACGATTCCTCCTGGCCGACACGGACCGGAACCCGGAATCGCTGCGGCTCCTGCCCGCTGTCGTCGCCGGCACCGAACCCCAGATCGCGCTGCGCGCGGGCCGGGCCCACGCCCCTCGGCTCGCCCGCGTCACGGGCCCGGCCGACACCGCCACACCCTTCGGCCCGGGCGGCACGGTCCTGCTCACAGGCGCCTCCGGGCATGTCGGTCGGCTGCTCGCCCGGCGCCTGGTACAGGAACACGGCGTACGCGGCCTCGTCCTCGTCAGCCGACGCGGGCCCGACGCGACCCGGGACCTCACCGCCGAACTCACCGAGGCGGGCTGCGCGGTGACGACACTCGCGTGCGACCTGGCGGACCACGAGGCCCTCGCCGCCACACTCGCGAGCATCCGCACCGACCACACCCTCACCGCGGTGGTGCACGCCGCGGGCGTCCTCGACGACGGTGTCGTCACCTCCCTGACGCCCGACCAACTCGCCGCCGTGCTGCGCCCCAAGGTGGACGCCGCCTGGAACCTGCACGAACTCACCCGCGGGGACCCGCTGACCGCGTTCGTCCTCCTGTCCTCGGTCTCCGGCGTGCTCGGCGGCGGAGGGCAGGCCAACTACGCCGCCGCCAACACCTTCCTCGACGCGCTGGCCGCGCACCGTGCCCACCTCGGCCTGCCGGGACAGTCCCACGCCTGGGGCCTGTGGGATCAGGACGACCGCAGCGGCGGTCTGGCCTCGGGCCTCGACACCGCCGACCGGACGCGGCTGGCGCGGCTCGGGGTGAGGCCGATGCCCGAGGGCGAGGCCCTCGCCCTGTTCGATCGCGCGGTCGCCGACCGGAGGCCGCTGGTGGTTCCCGCGAAGCTGGACACGCGGCCGGTCCGTGAGCAGGCCGCGCGGGACGGGATCCCCGCGCTGCTCCGCGGCATCGTCCACCCGCCTCGACCGGTGGGCGGCCCTCGACCGGTGGACGGCGACGGAACGTTCGCCGACCGCCTGACGGCCCTGGCACCGGACGAGCGGGCCGAGATGGTCCTCGGCCTCATCCGGGACCTGGCCTCCTCCGTCCTGGGCCACGCGTCGGCCGAGCGTGTCCCCGTCGCACGGCCCTTCCAGGACATCGGCTTCGACTCGCTCAGTTCACTCGAACTGCGCAACCGGCTGAAGGTCGAGACCGGCCTGCGCCTGCCCGTCGGACTGCTGTTCGACCATCCCACCCCCACCGTGCTGGCCGCGTTCCTGGTGGACGAACTGGTCGGCCGCGCACTCGAAGAGGAGAGCTCCGCCACCGAAGAGGAAAGCGCCGCGTCCGAAGAGGAAAGCCCGGTGCTCACCGCTGCCGCCGACGAGCCTCTCGCGATCGTCGGGATGGCCTGCCGCTACCCCGGCGGTGTGACCAGTCCGGAGGACCTGTGGGAGCTGGTGTCCACCGGCACCGACGGCATCGGAGGTTTTCCGGCCGACCGCGGCTGGGATCACGACGCGCTCTATCACCCCGACCCCGACCACCCGGGCACGTCGTACACCCGCGAAGGCGGCTTCCTGTACGACGCCGCACTCTTCGACGCGGGCTTCTTCGGCATATCGCCGCGTGAGGCGCTGGCGATGGACCCGCAGCAGCGGCTGATGCTGGAGGCGTCCTGGGAGGCGCTGGAGCAGGCGGGGCTCGACGCGAGCGGCCTCCACGGCAGCCGCACCGGGGTCTTCGCGGGCCAGATCTACCACGACTACGCCCCGCCTCTGGACCGGATCCCCGAGCACGTCGAGGGCCTCGTGCTGGCCGGCAACACCGGCAGTGTCCTGTCCGGTCGTGTGGCGTACACGTTCGGTTTCGAGGGTCCGGCGATGACGGTGGACACGGCGTGTTCGTCGTCGCTGGTGGCGCTGCATCTGGCCGGTCGGGCGCTGCGGTCGGGGGAGTGCGACCTGGCGCTGGCCGGCGGCGTGACCGTCATGTCCACCCCGAGCACCTTCATCCAGTTCGCTCGGCAGCGGGGGTTGGCGGCGGACGGCCGCAGCAAGCCGTTCGGCGTGGGCGCGGACGGTGCGGGCTTCTCCGAGGGTGTGGGCGTGCTGGTGCTGGAGCGGTTGTCGGACGCGCGGCGCGAGGGGCACCGGGTGCTGGCCGTGGTCCGTGGCTCGGCCGTCAACCAGGACGGGGCCAGCAATGGTCTGACAGCGCCCAACGGGCCGTCGCAGCAACGGGTGATCCAGGAGGCTCTGGCGGACGCGGGGCTCGGGGCGTCGGATGTGGACGCGGTGGAGGCGCACGGTACGGGGACGACCCTCGGTGACCCGATCGAGGCGGGGGCGTTGCTGGCGACGTACGGTCAGGGGCGTGACCCGGAGCGGCCGTTGTGGTTGGGTTCGGTGAAGTCGAACATCGGCCACACCCAGGCCGCGGCCGGCGTGGCCGGCGTCATCAAGATGGTGCAGGCGCTGCGCCACGGGGTGCTGCCCGCCTCGCTGTACGCCGAGGAGCCGTCGCCGCATATCGACTGGTCCTCTGGTGGCGTGCGGCTTCTGGCGGAGGCACGCGACTGGCCGGAGTCCGGTCGGGTGCGGCGTGCGGGGGTGTCGTCGTTCGGGATCAGCGGCACGAACGCGCACGTGATCGTGGAAGAGGCGCCGCCGGTTCCCGCCGAGTCCGGCACTGAACACGGTGACCTCACGGTCGTGCCATGGGTGCTGTCCGGGCGTGGCCGTGCAGCGCTCCGGGACCAGGCGGAGCAGCTGGCCTCGTTCGTCGAGGCGCGGCCCGAGGTGTCCGCCACCGCCGTCGGAGCTGCGCTCGTCACCGGTCGTGCGGTGCACGGGCATCGCGCGGTGGTCGCGGGCGCCACCCGGCAGGAACTCCTGGACGCGGTGGAGGCGTTGGCGCGCGGCGCCGGGGACGCCGGCGTGGTGCCCGGCGAGGACGTCGTGCCGCGGACGGTGTTCGTGTTTCCGGGGCAGGGGTCGCAGTGGGTGGGGATGGCGGTGGAGTTGCTGGCGGAGGTGCCGGTGTTCGCCGAGCGGATGGGGGAGTGTGCGGTCGCCTTGGAGCCGTATCTCGATGTTTCTCTGCTGGAGGTTCTGGGGGATGGGGCGGCGTTGGGTCGGGTGGATGTGGTGCAGCCGGTGCTGTGGGCGGTGATGGTGTCTTTGGCGGCGGTGTGGGAGTCGTTCGGGGTGCGTCCGGCTGCGGTGGTGGGGCATTCGCAGGGTGAGATCGCCGCCGCGGTGGTCGCGGGTGCTCTCTCGTTGGAGGACGGGGCGCGGGTGGTGGCTCTGCGGAGCCGGGCCATCGCCGCCGAACTCGCCGGCCACGGCGGCATGGCGGCCGTGGCGGCATCCGAGGACGAGGTCCGTCGCCTCATGGCGGACCTCACGGACTCCGTGGCCGTCGCCGCGGTCAACGGGCCGACCGCCACCGTTGTCTCGGGCACCCCTGAAGGGCTCGACGCGCTTCGGGCCCGGTGCGAACGGAACGCGGTGCGATACCGGCCCGTCGCCGTCGACTACGCCTCACATTCGGCACAGGTGGACGCCCTGACCGAGCGGATCCTGACCGACCTCGGGCCGGTGCGTGCGGGGCGTGCCGAGGTTCCGTTCTTCTCGACGGTCACCGGCGGTTGGCTCCGGGACGAGGTGCCGGACGCCGGCTACTGGGTGCGCAACCTCCGCCGCCCCGTCCGTTTCGAAGAGGCCGTACGTGCCCTCGCCGTCGCGGGCTTCGGGGCGTTCGTCGAGTGCAGCGCCCATCCGGTGCTGACCGCCGCGGTGCAGGAGACCCTGGAATCGGCCGACCACGAGGCGGTGGTGGCCGGGACACTGCGCCGTGAGGACGGTGGGAGCCGGCGCCTGTTCACCTCGTTCGGCGAGGTCTTCGCGCACGGCGTCCCGGTGGACTGGGCCCGGGTGTTCGCCGGTACCGGGGCCGGCCGCGTCGACCTGCCCGCCTACCCCTTCCAGCGCGAACGCTACTGGTGGGACCCCGCCACCCTGCGGAAGGCAGCCGTTCCCGAGGACACCACCGGCCACGCCGACGACACCGGCTTCTGGGAGGCTGTGGAGAGCGGCGACGCCGACATCCTGGCGGACGTCCTCGATGTCGACGGCACATCCCTCGCCCGAGTTCTGCCCGCCATGCGTACCTGGCGTCGGCACCGTCTCGCGACGGCCACCGTCGACTCATGGCTCTATCGCACCCACTGGGCTCCCGCGCCCCTGCCGGACACCCCCGCCCTGACCGGCACATGGCTGGTGGCCGTCCCCGCCGCCCGCACCGACTCCGCCGCCCCCACCGACTCCGCCGTCGTGACCGAGTACGCGGTCGTGGCCGAGTACGCCGAAGTGGTCACCGCCGCCGTACGCGACCACGGCGGTGACGTCACCACGCTCGTCCTGCCCGACACCGCCACCCGGGAGGACATCGCCCGCCTGCTGCCCGAGGGGCCGTTCACGGGCGTACTGTCCCTGCTGTCCGTCGCAGACGGCCCGGCCTCCGAGGACGGGGTCTCCCGGACCGGCCTCACCACGACCACCGCCCTGCTCCAGGCCCTCGGCGACACCGGAACCGGCGCTCCCCTGTGGTGCCTGACCCACGACACGGTCACCGCCACCGGCCAGGACGTCCGGACCGACCGGGGCAACGCGGCGGCGCAGCACATGGTGTGGGGCCTGGGCAGGATCGCCGCCCTGGAACACCCCGAGCGGTTCGGCGGCCTCGTCGACCTGCCCGCCCGGCCCGACACCCGCACGGGCCGCCTCCTCGCGGCGGTCCTCACCGGCACCACCGGCGAGGACCAGGTCGCCCTGCGCCCTTCCGGCGCCTTCGTCCGCCGTCTCGTCCGTGCCGCCGCCGGATCGCGTCCGCAGTGGCGTCCGCGCGGCACCGTCCTGGTGACCGGTGGCACCGGAGGACTCGGCGCCCGGGTGGCCCGCCACCTGGCCAGCTCCGGCGCAGAACACCTCCTGCTGGCCAGCCGCCGGGGCTCCGGCGCGCCCGGCGCGGCCGAGCTGCGCGCCGAGCTGGAGGCCGCCGGCGTACGCGTCACCGTGGCCGCCTGCGACGTCGGCGACCGCGCGGAGCTCGCCCGGCTGCTCGCCGCCGTGCCCCACGACTGCCCGCTGACGGCCGTCGTGCACACCGCCGCCGTCCTCGACGACGCCGTCATCGAACGCCTCACCCCGGATCAGATCGACCGGGTCCTGCGGGTCAAGGCCGACGGCGCCTGGCACCTGCACGAACTGACCCGGGACGCCGACCTGGACGCCTTCGTGCTGTTCTCCTCCCTGGCCGGCACCCTGGGAGCCTCCGGACAGGGAAACTACGCCCCCGGCAACGCCTACCTGGACGCCCTCGCCGAACAGCGGCACGCCCTCGGACTGCCCGCCACCTCCGTCGCCTGGAGCATCTGGGACGAGCGGGGCATGGCGACCGAGGGCGACATCGAGGCGACGGCCGGCCGCCACGGCCTGCCCGTCATGGCACCCGACCTCGCGGCCGCCGCCCTGATCATGACGGCCGGCGACCGCGAGCCGGCCGTCATGGTCGCGGACGTGGAGTGGGACAGGTTCCATGTCGCCTACACCGCCACCCGGCCCAGCCCGTTTCTCGCGGACCTGCCCGACGTGCAACGGCTCGCCGCGACCGCACCGGCGGACGAGTCCGTACCGGGCACCGCCACGGGACCGGGGGACCTCGCGGCCCGGCTCGCCGGTCCGGGCGGCCGCGCCGAGCAGCAGGCCGTCCTCCTCAACCTCGTCCGCGAGCAGATCGCTGTGGTCCTCGGCCACCGGGGACCTGACGCGGTCGACCCCACCGTGGCCTACCGGGATCTCGGCTTCGACTCCGTCACCGCCGTCGAACTGCGCAACCGGCTCAACGGCGTGACCGGCCTGCGACTGGCGCCCACCATCGTCTTCGACCATCCCAACGCCCGCGCGCTCGCCGCCCACCTGCGGAAGGAGATCCTCGGTGACACTCCGGGCACGGAGCCCGCACCCGCACCCGCACCCGTCACGGTCGCGGTCGCGGGAGACGTGGAGGACCGGATAGCCATTGTCGGCATGAGCTGCCGCTTCCCCGGCGACGTCCGCTCGCCCGAGGACCTGTGGCGCCTGCTCCAGGAGGGAGGCGACGCCATCACCCCGTTCCCCGACGACCGCGGCTGGGACCTCGATGCCCTCGACGCCCCCGGATCCGACCGCGTCGGTACCTCGCGCACCCGTGAGGGCGGCTTCCTTTACGACGCGGGCGACTTCGACGCCGAGTTCTTCGGCATATCGCCGCGTGAGGCGCTGGCGATGGACCCGCAGCAACGGCTGATGCTGGAGACCTCCTGGGAGGCGCTGGAGCGGGCGGGCATCGATCCGACGACTCTGCACGGCACTCGTGCGGCAGTCTTCACCGGCACCAACGGCGGGGACTACCTCGCCATAAGCCCCGACGTCCCCGAGGAGACCGCCGGATACGTCGCCACCGGCAACATCGGCAGCGTGCTGTCCGGCCGCGTCGCCTACACGCTCGGTACGGAGGGACCGGCCATCACCGTCGACACGGCCTGCTCCGCCTCCCTCGTCGCTCTGCACCTCGCCGCCCGTTCACTCCGTCAGGGCGAGTGCGACCTCGCCCTCACCGGCGGTGTCACCGTCATGTCGACCCCGGGGGTGTTCACCGAGTTCACCCGACAGGGCGGCCTGGCCCCCGACGGCCGCAGCAAGCCGTTCGGCGTGGGCGCGGACGGTGCGGGCTTCTCCGAGGGTGTGGGGGTGCTGGTGTTGGAGCGGTTGTCGGACGCGCGGCGTGAGGGTCATCGGGTGCTTGCGGTGGTGCGGGGGAGTGCGGTCAATCAGGACGGTGCTTCCAACGGTCTGTCCGCGCCGAGCGGTGTGGCGCAGCAGCGGGTGATCCGGGCCGCGTTGGCGGACGCGGGGCTCGGGGTGTCGGATGTGGACGCGGTGGAGGCGCACGGTACGGGGACGACCCTCGGTGACCCGATCGAGGCGGGGGCGTTGTTGGCGACGTACGGTCAGGGGCGTGACCCGGAGCGGCCGTTGTGGTTGGGTTCGGTGAAGTCGAACATCGGCCACACCCAGGCCGCGGCAGGCGTCGCGGGCGTCATCAAGACCGTGCTCGCCCTGGGCCACGGCGCGCTGCCCCGGACCCTGCACGCCGAGGAGCCGTCGCCGCATGTCGACTGGTCCCCCGGCACCGTGAAGCTCCTGGCGGAGCCGCGCGACTGGCCGGACACCGGCCGCCCGCGGCGCGCCGGGGTCTCGTCGTTCGGCATCAGCGGTACGAACGCCCACGTCATCCTGGAGCAGGGCCCGGACGCCGCAGCCCAGGAGAGCGGTGCGGCCCCCGACGGTACGGTCGTGCCCTGGACGCTGTCGGCCAAGTCCGAAGCGGCGCTGAGGGAACAGGCCAGGCGACTGCTGCCGCTGACCGTGGACGCGGCCTCGGCCACCGACATCGGCCACGCCCTGGCCACCACCCGGACCGCGTTCGGCCACCGGGCGGTGGTTCTCGGCGCGAGCGGCGCCGAGCTGGCGAACGGACTGACGGACCTGGCGGAGGGGCGCCGGACGCCGGATGTCGTACACGGCACCGGCACCACCTCCGACGACCGCGTCGTCTTCGTGTTTCCGGGGCAGGGGTCGCAGTGGGTGGGGATGGCGGTGGAGTTGCTGGCGGAGGTGCCGGTGTTCGCCGAGCGGATGGGGGAGTGTGCGGTTGTTCTGGAGCCCTACCTTGATGTTTCTCTGCTGGAGGTTCTGGGGGATGGGGCGGCGTTGGGTCGGGTGGATGTGGTGCAGCCGGTGTTGTGGGCGG